>JAJNDL010000025.1 GCA_021156385.1 Moraxellaceae bacterium
CCGCCGGCGCCGACCGTGGAATTGAAGAGCAGCACGTCCGGGTCCTGCGCCACGATGGCCGCGGCCTGGCGCTGGCGCGCCACCATGCTGGCGAAAGACGAATCCTGCGCGCCTTCGGTGAAAGCGATGATCTGGCCGGTGTCGCCGCCTGGCAGGAAGTCCTTGCTGGTCTGCGTGTAGAGGAGGGCGGTCAGCGCGATGGTGCCGAGGAAGACGCCCATGACCAGACGCGGACGCGCCAGCGTCCAGTCGAGCGACTGTCCGTAGGCGCCTTGCAGGCGGTGGAACCGGGCCTCGGTCCAGTCGAAGAAGCGCGAAGGCTTCTGCTCGGCATGCGGCTTCAGGTAGCGACTGCAGAGCATGGGCGTCAGCGTCAGCGACACAATGCCGGACACGACGATGGCCGCGCAGATGGTGACGGCGAATTCGTGCAGCAGCCGGCCGACGATGCCGCCCATGAACAGCACGGGAATGAACACCGCTGCCAGCGACAGCGTCATCGACACGATGGTGAAGCCGATCTCGCGCGAGCCCCTGAGCGCGGCCTGCCAGGGACGCTCGCCGGCCTCGATGTGGCGCACGATGTTTTCCTGCATGACGATGGCGTCGTCCACCACGAAGCCGACCGCCAGCGTGAGCGCGAGCAGGGTAAGGTTGTTCAGGCTGAAGCCCATCGCATGCATCACGGCGAAGGTGCCAATGATCGAGATGGGCAGGGCCAGTGCCGGGATCAGCGTCGCGTACAGGTTGCGCAGGAAGAGCAGGATCACCAGCACGACCAGGAAGGCGGCCAGCAGCAGCGTGAACTGCACGTCGTGGATGGAGTGGTAGATGGACTGGCTGCGGTCGAAGAGCACCTTCAGCTCGATGCCGGCGGGCAGCGATTCCTGGAACTTGGGCAGGACCTCGCGGATGGCGGCCACTGTGGCGACGGTGTTGGCGCCCGGCTGGCGCTGGATGGCAAGGGTGATGGCGCGCTTGTCCACCAGCCAGGTGGCAACCTTGTTGTTCTCGACACTGTCGATCACCGTCGCCACGTCCTCGAGCCGCACGGGCGCGCCGTTGCGCCAGGCCACCACGACCGGACGGTACTCGACGGCTTTTTCCAGCTGGCCTTTCGTGCGGATCGCAATGGTCTGCGCGGCGCCTTCGAAGCTGCCTACCGGCTGGTTCACGTTGGCGGCGCTGATGGCCCGTTGCAGCTCGTCGATGCCCAGGTTGCGGGCCGCGAGTCTCTCGGGGTCGGCCTGGATACGCACGGCGGGCTTCTGCGAACCAAACACGTTCACCTGCGCCACGCCCGGCAGTGTCGAGAGTTGCTGTGCGAGCTGGGTTTCGGCGTACTCGTTGACCAGCGTGATTGGCAGCGTCTCCGAATACATGGAGATGAAGAACACGGGCGAGTCGGCCGGATTGACCTTGCGCAGCGACGGTGGCGAGGGCATGCCCGACGGCAGGCGGCGCGAGGCGGCGGAGATCGCGGCCTGCACGTCCTGGGCGGCGGCATCGATGTCGCGGTCGAGGTCGAACTGCAGCGTGATGCGCGTGCTGCCCTGCGAACTCACCGAACTCATCGAGTCGACGCCGGAGATGGTGGCGAACTGGCCTTCCAGCGGAGTGGCCACCGCCGCCGCCATCGTCTCCGGCGAGGCGCCGGGAAGGCTGGCGGTCACGGAGATGGTAGGAAAGTCGACGTTGGGCAGCTCGCTGACCGGCAGCAGGCGATACGCCGCCAGCCCGAAAATGATGAACGCTGCCATCAGCAGCGTCGTCATGACCGGGCGGCGGATGCACAGTTCGGAAATGTTCATGGCTGGGCGCCCTGCACCTTCACGGTGGCGCCCGGCGTCAGGCGCAGGTGGCCGTCGACGACGACGCGCTCGCCGGCGGTGAGGCCGGCGGCAATGGCGGCGATGTCGCTGCGCTGGTCGCTGACCTGCACCGGCCGCAGCCTGGCCTTCTGCTCCGCATCGATGACATAGACCGTGGCCTTTTCACCGTCCTGCTGCAGTGCGGCGACGGGGATGGTGATGGCTCCCTTCAGCGTGTCCAGCGCCAGGGATACCCGCACCAGGGCGCCCGGGGTCAGGCGATCGTCCCTGTTGGGAAAGGTGGCTTTCACCTGGATGGTGCCGCTGGCCGGATCGACCGTGTTGTCGATGAAGTCGGCGAAGCCTTCGGCGCGCAGTGCGGCATCGTTGTCGGCGGTGATGAGCACCGGCATGCGCCGGCCCTCGCGCAGCGGCTGCAGCTGGCCGAGGAACTTCTCCGGCACGGCGAAGGCGACTTGCACCGGGCGCACACGGTTGATCACGGCGAGCACGGTGTCGTTGACGCGCACGGCCGTGCCCGGCGACACCAGGCGTGCGCCGATGCGACCCTCGAAGGGGGCGCGGACCACGCTGTAGGAAAGCTGCAGGCGGGCGTTCTCGACGGCGGCGCGCGCACTCTTCACGGCAGCGGACAGCGAGGCGACATTGGTACGGGAAGCGCGCAGCATGTCGTCCGAGACGTAATTCTTCTCCTTGAGCTTCTCGTTGCGGTCGAACTCGGTGCGCGCATTGGCGAGCTGTGCCTCGTCGCGGGCCAGCGTGGCCTCGGCCTGTGTCAGCCGCGCTTTCAATTCGGCGGCGTCGAGACGGATGAGCACGTCGCCGGCCTTTACCGGGCGGCCCTCCTGCATCAGCACCTGCTCGACCTGGCCGTCCACGCGGGCCCGCAGCGTTACCGTTTCGGAAGGCTGCACGCGGCCCATGGTCGTGAACGTCAATGGATAATCCTGCGCGATAGCCTGGGTGACGCGCACCGGCACGCTCTGCGGTTTCTTGCCGGCGTTCTCGTCATCCGGCCACAGTGCCCGCACGAGAGCAGCCGCAGCGAGCAGCACGATGAGGGCGACAGAAAGCCGGCGTTTGGCGCTTGGGGTCATCGATGCGTGTCCTTTCCGATGGGGCAGCCGGGGATGGCCGTCCGACTGAATGGGCTGGCCGACTTTAGCGTGAATGCTGTTTCAAACATAAGGCGTTTGCAGGTGTACAAACCCCGAGGCAAATAGGGAGTAAAGCGGAGGGACTGCTGCGCGGACGCTCAAGCAGAATCGGCCGGGCGTGCCGGCATCCCGGCGGTTTCAACCGCAACGCCGGCATATGCAACGAGTAAAGACCGGAGGAGCGGTGATGGGCAAATGGATTGCCATGCTTTTGCTGGCGGCTGGCACGGCAACGGCCGATAGCGTGATCAAGTGTGTCGACGCATCCGGCCGGATCACCTGGACGAATGTCGCGTGCCCGTCCGGGGACTCGGCAACCCGGGTGCAGGTACAGGCAGCCGTGACCGACAGCAGCGGACTGCGGGACTGGGCCAAGCGCAATCCGGCCAAGCCCGTGGCAGTGGTCAAGGCCCCGGCCCAGAAGCCTCAGAAATTCATCGATCCCGTCGAGTGCGGCAATGCCCGTCGGGCCCATGCCTTCGAGCTGGGCTCGCGCCTCCGCAAGGCGGACCAGGTGGCGTATCGACGCAAGGAGGTGTGCAGGGCTTGTGGCGAGTGCCCGTGAGGACGGCTGCCGAAGGCGGGATTCGAACCCACGACCCCTGCCTTCGGAGGGCAGTACTCTATCCAGCTGAGCTACTGGCGCATGGCGGCCGGGACAGCGAATGCCCGGCGGCGGCGCATCATACCTAGGCTGGCCGGGGACGTCCATGCGCGGCCCGGCGGAGGCCGCTCTAGCGCAGATGCTCTTCAAAGTAAGTGTCCAGTTCGCCTTCATATTGGTCCAGCGAGTAGAGCGTGTCGGCCGCCAGCAGGTCGAGCAGGATGATGCCGTTGACGCTGGAGTCTACGTCGGCCGCTGCGCGCAGGCGCTCTGCCATGCCGAGATTGACGAGGCGGAGATGCCGGTACAGCTCGCGCAGGCCGTTGAGCTCCCAGTCCGCTTCAAGTCCGCGCTGTCCGCGCAGGTATTGCGCAAGGAGATATGTGCCCAGTGACCGGTAAATGGTTTCATGAGAGGTACTGAAGGGCCAGTGAAACCAGGCCATGGCCTTGAACCGCGCGGTGTGCGGACAGCCGGACGTGGCGCTGATGGCACCGAGCAGCGACCCCGCCGCGCGCTGTACGGTGGTCGACTGTCGGATCTCGCGACCGCGCCAGGTGACCACCACATCCACGGCCTCGAAGGAGGCGATGTCGGCCAGCATGTTGACCGGCTCCACGAGCGCTGCCGCAAAGGGACATTGCGGCGACGAATCGGAGCTGAGCGGACAGTGCCGGCATTTATGGAAATCGAGACGCGTCCATTCGGCGGGCACTGCTTCCTTGCGATCCGTCGGCTCGATCGGCCGCAGGTAGACTTTGTGCTCGCCAACACGCTTGTTGTTAAAAAAGAATCGGTATTCGATTACGGAGTCATCCGTACTGCTATCACTCATAATAATTGCCGTCTTACTTATAATTTTAGTGAATTAGTGCTGCTGGTTATCTGGAAGATTACTTAACGATTAGGGATTGATCGTAGTGGTGTGTGGTCTTCGTACAGGAAGACTAGTCAGTAGCGAACTAGAAGTAAATTATCGAGCTATAAATGGATTCGGTCTTCCTAGATCTGATCGGTACGTTCAGTGAGCGCACCGATATCGGCGTAGTCGTCTTCGACCGCACCCTGCAAATCCGGTTCTGCAATGCCTTCGTCACGCGCTTGCTCGGCAGGCCCCTGCACGAGTTGCAGCACCGCGCCGTTGGTGAAGCCTTTCCGGATGCCGACACCGGTCGCCTGCGCGAACTCGTGGCGCAGATGGCGCCGGGCAACCCCGCTCTGCGTACGGAGTCATCGGTCCCGCTGCAGTTTGGCGTGTACGGTGACGATGTACGCGAGCGGCATCTGCAAAGCACGCTGATCGCGCCCTGTGTTGCCGTCGATGAAACCTGTTATGTCGTCTTCCTGTGCGAAGCGGCCGATACGCTCGGCCTGCAAGGTCAGCGGTCTTCCGGCCAGCTGGACGGCATCGACAGCCGCGTGCTGCAGACGGAGAAGATGGCCGCCATCGGCCAGCTTGCAGCCGGCGTGGCGCACGAGATCAACAACCCCGTCGGCTACGTGTTTTCCAATCTGAAGGCCCTGAGCGGCTATGTGCAGGACCTCACCCGCATTGCCGACGCGGTGGATGCGGCGAGCAGCCTCGACCAGCTGCGCGAGCTGAAGCAGAGCCTGGACTACGACTACATCCGCAACGACGTGGAGGCGCTTGTCAGGGAGTCCGAGGACGGCATCGACCGCATCAAGCGGATCATCGGTGCGCTCAAGGATTTTTCCCGCAGCGACGAGGAAGAAATGCAGGTCGCCGACCTGCACCGGGGCATCGACACCACGCTCAACATCGTCAACAACGAGCTCAAGTACAAGGCGGAAGTCGTCAAGGAGTACGGTGAGCTGCCCGTCGTCGAGTGCATTCCTTCGCAGATCAACCAGGTCGTCATGAATCTGCTGGTCAATGCCGCGCAGGCAATCGAAGGGTTCGGCCGCATCACACTGCGCAGCCGGCAGGAAGGCGAGTGGGTGTGGCTGGAAATCGAGGACAACGGCCCGGGCATGACGCCCGAGGTGATCAACCGCATCTTCGAGCCGTTCTTCACCACCAAGCCGGTCGGCAAGGGCACGGGCCTCGGCCTCGCGCTTTCCTACAATATCGTGCAGAAACACCACGGCCGTCTCGAAGTGGCGAGCGAACCGGGCCGCGGCAGCCGTTTCCGCCTCTGGTTGCCGATCCGGCAGGCCGGCGGCGTCATGCTGGCTGGCGCGGCCTCCGGTAGCGGTGAAGCCCATGCCGTGTGGAGAGAACAATGATCAAGATTCAGTTGGTAGACGACGAGCAGAACATCCTCAATGCCCTGCAGCGTGTGTTGCGCCGTCACAAATGGACGGTGCGCGCCTTCAACAATCCGCAGGAGGCGCTGGATGATCTGTCACAGAACGAGTATGCCGTCATCATCTCGGACTACCAGATGCCCGGTCTCGACGGCGTGACCTACCTGCAGTTTGCCAAGCAGTGCCAGCCGCATGCCATGCGCATGATCCTGAGCGCGCACGGCGACCGCGATTCCATGATGCATGCGATCAATCGCGCCGAAATCTACCGTTTCCTGTCCAAGCCCTGGGAGGATTACGAACTCGAGGCCACCCTGCGCTCCGCCATCGACCTGTACATGCTGCGCTTCGAGAACCAGCGCCTGCTCGAGCAGGTGCGCTCGCAGCAGACCGTGCTGCTGCGTCAGCAGCAGGAACTGCTGCGGCTGGAAACCGAGAACCCCGGCCTGACCCGGGTGCACCGGGATGACGACGGAGCCGTGCTGATCGAAGGCTTCGAGGACGAGTAAGCAGTCATGCCGGAATATTCCCCGCACGAGCGCAAGCTCACCATCAAGGTCGTGTACTTCGGGCCGGCCATGAGCGGAAAGACCACCAATCTGATGCAGCTGCACGCACTGCTGCAGCCTCAGCGCAAGGGCGAGCTCATGGTGCTTGAAACCCGTGACGACCGCACGCTGTTCTTCGATGTTCTACCCATCGGTCTGCGCAGTGCCGGTGGCTTCGATCTGCGCCTGAAGATCTACACCGTACCGGGGCAGGTGCAGCACGACAGTACGCGCAAGGCCGTTCTGTCCCGCGCCGATGGCATCATCTTCGTCGCCGACTCCCAGGCATCGCAGCAGGAGAACAATGCCGTCTCCTTCGAGAACCTGGCGGACAACATGCAGAAGCTCGGGATGGCGATCGAGCAGTTGCCGCTCGTGGTGCAGTTCAACAAGCGCGACATGCCGGATGCCGTCAGCACCGCCGACCTGGAAGAACGCTGGAACGGCACGCCATGGGCACCGCTGCAGCTGGCCTCCGCGCTGCATGGGCGTGGCGTAGTGGAGACCTTCCGTGCCCTGCTGGCGCGTATCTACCCGCGCATCGATGCCGAGTTCCAGCTGGCGACGCAGCACGACATTCCGGCGCAGGTTTTCATCGAACAGCTTAGCGCGGTCGGAAAGGGCAGCCATGCATGACTTTCATGATGATCCGGGGCTATCCGATCTTCTGACGGCCTCGCATCGCACCAAGGTACTGCAAATCCTGGAGCAGATCGTCGGCACGCCGCTGTTGCTGCTGGAACAGCCCGAGGAAGGCGCCGCACCGGTCGAGTTCAATCTGGAGGCCTTGGCCTGGCTGCGCTGTCCGGGGCAGCCTGCGGCACAGCAGCCGGCAGCGCAGCTGCTCGAGTTCGTGCTCTATTTTGTTGGCAAGTACCGCCTTGCGGCCAACCTCCACCGCGGTACTACCGAGGCCAGCTTCACTGAACTGCAGCAGCAGAACACCGCGCTTCGCGAGTCGGAAGAGCGCTATCGCGACCTGTCGCAGCAGCTCCAGCAGCGCGTCGACAGCCAAGTCACGATGATCGAGCAGACCCAGCAGCAACTTTACGAAAGTGCGCGCCTGCGCTCGGTCGGCCAGCTGGCGGCTGGTGTGGCGCACGAGATCAACAATCCGGTGGGCTTCATCTCGAGCAATATGCGGGTGGCTGGCAGCTACCTGGAGGAATTGCGCGAGAAACTGCCGCAGGACGAGGCCATGGGCGAACTGCTGCAGGATTTCCGTGCCCTGCTGGATGAGTCGTTGCACGGTGCCGCACGTATTGCCGCCATCGTCGCCGACCTCAAGATCTTCTCCAACATCAACCGGGCCGACTTCACCTACTGCAATCCGAATGTGCTGCTCACTGCCGCCTGCAATCTGCTGCAAGCCGAGCACGCGCAGCAGCTCGCCATCGAGATCGACCTCGGGGAGGTGCCGGACCTGCGCGGCTATCCGGCCACGCTGTCGCAGGCGCTCTACAATCTCCTCGACAATGCCGCCAGGGCGCTGGGGAACGATGGCGTGATCCGGGTGAGCACCCGCTGCGCGGAGGATGTCGTGGAGGTGACGATCCATGACAACGGGTGCGGCATTGCCGAGGCGATCAGGCCGCGTATCTTCGATCCTTTCTTTAGTACGCGCGGCGTCGGCGGCGGCATCGGTCTCGGCCTGACGGTGGCGCGCGACATCGTGCGTGCGCATCGCGGCGAACTCGCGATTGACAGCGAGGCCGGGCAGGGCACCTGCGTGCGCCTGCGCCTGCCCGTGCAGTGAGGGCGGTATGACGAAAAGCTACGCCGCCCTCTTCACCGGAAACCGCAAGGAAGAGGCACCAGTCGCGCCGGCCGCTCCCAGGAAGGACTATCGCCTGCTCATCGTCGACGACGACGTGAACGTGCTCGCCGCCCTGCGCCGGGTGTTTCGCTCGGAAAGCTACGAGCTGCTCTTCGCGCGCAGTGCCGCGGAAGCCTTGAGCATCCTCGAGACAAAGCCGGTGCAACTGATCATCAGCGACCACATGATGCCAGGCATGACCGGCAGCGAGCTCCTGCGTCAGGTGCGCGAGCGCTGGCCGGAAGTGATCCGCATCATGCTCACCGGCCAGGCCGACACCGAGGCCGTCATGGGCTCGGTGAAGACCGGCGCGGTCTACCGCTTCATCCTCAAGCCGTGGAACGACGACGACCTGCGCCTGTCCACGGCGCTGGCGCTGGAGCAGTACGAGCTGATGCAGCGCAACCGCTCGCTGGAAAAGGAAAACCGCAAGCAGCAGAGCAACCTGGAGTCACTGGCCAAGCTGGGCGGCGCCAACCGTAGCCAGCTCGCCATCCTGCTGCACAAGAAAGGCCTGCTCACTACGCAGCAGGTGCAGCAGTTGCAGCGCGAAGTGCAGGCCAACAAGGCGCCAATCATGGTGCAGCTCATGCAGAACGAATGGGTGGACGGCCAGCAGGTCTTCCAGCTGCTGCGCAGCGAGCTGATGCCGGAGGAAATCGACCTGCGTGAGTTCGCGGTCGACCCGCAGCTGCTCGCGCTGGTGCCGCAGCAGGTGTGTACACGCCAGCTGGTGCTGCCGGTGCGCATCACTGGCAAGCGCCTGCGCCTCGCCATGGTCGATCCGCTGGACATGGGACTGATCGAGGAACTGGGCTTCATGACCGGCTGCACCATCCATCCCCTGCTCTGCGAGCTGGGGCAGATGCGCAGCCGGCTGACTGCCACGTTCGGCGAATTCTCGGAAGCTGCCCAAGACTTCAGCACGGTCGTCGGCAGCAGCGATCCCTATGAAAGTATCGAGGTCATCCTCGACGACGACGTCGGCAACGAGAGTCTGGAGCAGCTGCTGGGCGGTTCGGAGGAGCCGTCAGCGGTCCGTCTCGTGAATGCCATCATTCTGGAGGCACTGCGCCTCGGCGCCAGCGACATTCACATTCATCCGCGTACCCGGCATGTCGTGGTGCGCTACCGAATCGACGGTGTGTTGCAAGACAAGATACAGTTTCCTTCCACGCTGCTGTCGGCGCTGGTGTCGCGCATCAAGGTCATGGCGGAGCTGGACATCACGGAACGCCGCCGCCCGCAGGACGGTCGCATCACCGTCAAGTCACCGCTGCGCATTGTCGACCTGCGCATTTCCACGCTGCCGACCATCAACGGCGAGAAGATAGTGATGCGCGTGCTGGAGCGGCAGTCGGCCGCACAGTCGCTGGAGGGTCTCGGCCTTTCCGAGCACAACTTCCGGCGCCTGATGCACGTGGTCAACAAGCCCCAGGGCATCATCCTCGCCACCGGTCCCACCGGTAGCGGCAAGACGACGACACTGTTTGCGCTGCTGCAGCACGAGGCTTCGGCGGCCAAGAATTACGTCACCATCGAGGATCCGGTCGAATTCCATGTCGACATGGCCGGCCAGGTGCCGGTGCGCGAGCGCATCGGCCTCAGTTTCGCCAGCATCCTGCGCGCCATTCTGCGCCAGGATCCGGACGTCATCCTGCTCGGCGAGATCCGTGACCAGGAAACCGCCGAAGTGGCCTTCCATGCCGCGCTCACCGGCCACCTGGTGTTTTCAACCCTTCATACCAACTCGGCGGCTGCCACCATCGCGCGGCTTTTCGATCTCGGCCTCAAGCCCTACATCCTCGCATCGGCGCTGGAGGCCATCATTGCCCAGCGTCTGGTGCGTCGCATCTGCCCGCATTGCCGCGAACCCGCGAGCCCGGACCAGCGGCTGCTGCGCAGCCTGGGCAAGGAGTTTCTGGCGCCGGAGCTGACCTGCTATCACGGCCGTGGATGCCAGCACTGTCATGACGGCTATCGCGGTCGTGTCGGCATCCATGAGGTACTTACCATGAGCGATGCGTTGCGCGATGCGATATCGGACGGCGCGAGCGCGCCCCATTTGCAGGCGGTGGCGCGCAGCGAAGGCATGACGACCCTGATCGACGACGCCCGCGACAAGGTGAACCAGGGACTGACTACCGTGGAAGAGGTGCTGCGCGTACTGGGGCCGCAGGACTTGCTGGCCTAGCGGGAAGGAAAAGGGACAGAAAGTGGTGCAACCGGCGGCATCGGTAAGAAGGCATAAAAAGAAATCATGCGGGAGCGGAGACTGGGCAGGGACGACAGTTCTGACGTATCCGGAGATATAAGAAATGATCGAAGAAGCAAAAGAAAAAATCAGCGATTACCTGCGACTGGCCGTGGCGCAGATCGCGCGCGTGTTGTCGGGGCAGAGCGTGTCCCGGCAGCGTGGGGCCGAACAGCAGCTGCACCTGTTCCGGCACGGCCTGGATTCGGCCAGAAACGGCATCGTGATCTGCGACGCGCTGGAGAAGGATATGCCCATCGTCTTCGCCAATTCGGCCTTCGAGCGGATGACAGGATATGCGCCGGCAGAGGTGCTGGGCAGGAACTGCCGCTTCCTGCAGCGCGACGATGGCGACCAGCCGGGCCTGGCCGAGCTGCGCGACAGCCTGCGCCGGCAGGACGGGGTGACCGTCGTGCTGCGCAACTATCGCAGAGACGGCAGTCTGATATGGAACGAGCTGTCCATTTCACCTATCCGGAACGAGCGGGGGCTGGTGTCCCACTATGTCGGCGTGCTCAACGACGTCACGGAGCAGAAGCGTTGCGAGACGGAGCTGAACCACAACTTCCACCATGACCGCCTGACCGGATTGCCCAACCGTAGCCTGCTGGAAGAGCGCCTGGCAGCGGCATGCACGGCCGCACGCACGCGCGGGGGGCGCCTGGCCGTGCTGTTCGTCGACCTGGACGGCTTCAAGCCCATCAATGACTCGATGGGGCACAAGGTCGGGGACGAATTGCTGGTCGAGGTCGCCAGGCGCATGACCGGACAAGTGCGCTCGGGCGATACCGTTGCGCGCATGGGCGGCGACGAATTCATCGTCCTGCTGGCCGGGCCCGGCCGGCAGGAAGACGCGCTTTGTGTCGCCGAAAGGGTGCTGCAGGCTTTGGCGCTGCCGTACGAGATCGGCCACAACGAACTGCATTTGACGGCCAGCATCGGCATCGCCACCAGTGATGGCTGCCTCGACGACCCGGCCAAGCTGCTGCAACAGGCCGACCTCGCCATGTACAGGGCGAAGCAGCAGGGGCGCAACAATTTCCAGTGCTACACCAGCAACCTCGACGAGGAAACGCGGCAGCGGCTCGAGCTGCGCAACGATCTGCGCCGGGCCATCGAGCAGGATGCGCTCGAGCTCTACTATCAGCCTCAGATCGACGGTCGCAGCGGGCGGGTGGTCGCAATCGAAGCGCTGCTGCGCTGGAATCACCCCGAGCGCGGCTTCATTCCGCCAGCGGAGCTGGTTCAGGCGGCAGAGGATGCCGGCCAGATTGGTCCGCTGAGCGCCTGGGTACTGCATGCCGCCTGTGCCTTCAACAATCGGCTGCTGAAGGAAGGCCAGGCAAACGTTGCTGTGGCGGTGAACATCTCCGGTGCCCTGTTCCGGATGGATAACCTGCTGGGCATGGTCAGGGCGGCTCTGGAGCGGTCTACGCTTCCCGCCGCGCTGCTCGAGCTCGAAATCACCGAGTCGGTCTTCCTCGGCAATGCAGAGGGTGCGATTGCTACGCTGCAGGCGCTGCGCGAACTCGGTGTGAAAGTGGTGCTCGACGATTTCGGCACGGGCCTTTCCAGCCTGAACAACCTGAAGCGCCTGCCTATCAACAAGGTCAAGGTGGATCGCTCGTTCATCAAGACCATCATCAGTGACCGCCATGATGCTGCCGTCATGCAGGGCATCATCTCGCTGGCGCACCACCTGCAACTGCAGGTGGTGGCGGAGGGTGTGGAAACCGAAGCGCAGTACCACTTCCTGAAGAAAATCCAGTGCGACTGCTTCCAGGGCTATTTCCTGGCGTATCCGATGCCCTACGAGGATCTCGAGCTGTTCCTGAGGAAGCCGCGCGAGCTCGGCAGCCCGGTCGGGGAGGAGTCGGGCGGCAAGCCCCCGACACTACTGCTGCTTGATGACGAGGAGAACATCTTGCGGGCTCTGACGCGGGTGTTGCGGCGCGACCGGTACGAGATCCTGGTGGCGACCAACGCCCATGCGGCGCTAGAGATTCTTGCCATGAACGAGGTGCAGGTGATCATCTCCGACCAGCGCATGCCGGAAATGAGCGGCACGGAGTTCCTGAGCCGCGTGAAAGATCTCTATCCGGATACGGTGCGCATCGTGCTGTCGGGCTATACCGACCTGAAGACCATTACGGATGCCATCAATCAGGGCGAGGTGTACAAGTTCCTGCTGAAGCCCTGGGATGACGACAATCTGCGCAGCGTGGTGGCGCAGGCTTTCCGCCAGGCGGCCCAGGTGCAGAATGCCGGAGGCGGGGCCTGACGGAATAGACTTGCGGTGCAGCCTGGCCCCGCTTTTGGCGCACGGGGAATGCGGGTATACTGCGCCCGCTTTTCCGGGCTCATGCCTGTCAGATTCCAGTCCGTTCTTACCGCTGAGGTTGCCGTGAAGAAGATTTCCCTGTTGCTGGCCGTCCTGGGTTTCAGCGTGGCCGGTTCCGCCCTGGCCGCCAAGTCCACCAAGGACGTCTCGCCGCAT
>JAJNDL010000411.1 GCA_021156385.1 Moraxellaceae bacterium
ATGTCCGCATCTTCCAGGGCGAGTCGCGGTTGGTGAAGGAGAATATCGAGCTCGGCCTGATCAATATCCGCGTGCCGCCGCGCAAGGCCGGAGAGATCGCCATCCGTGTGCGTTTTACTTACGACGTCAGTGGTCTGCTCGAAGTCGAGGCACTAATTCCGCAAACAGGCGAACGGCACTCCCTCGTGATCGAGGAAAACCCCGGTGTGCTCAATCCCGATGAAGTCAGGCAGCGTCTGCAGTCTCTGGCGGAGCTCAAGATCCACCCGCGCGAGCAGATGGCGAATACCGCCCTCATGGCGCGCGCAGCACGCATATTCGAGGAGTCGCTGGGCGATCTGCGTCAGCAGATCGGTGAGGCCATGATGCGGTTCGAGCGCGTGCTGGAAGCCCAGGACCTGAAGCAAATCGCCGAATTCAGCGCTCAGCTTTCGCGCTGGCTCGACGAGGTGGAGGGCACCTCTTGTCTGTGATGGAGGGGGCCAACTGCTGGGCGGTGCTCGGGCTCGAGCCCGGCGCCGAGGAGCGCGCCATCAAGCGCGCCTATGCGCGGCTGCTGAAGGCGAATCGCCCCGAGGACGATGCTGCTGCTTTCCAGCGCCTGCGCCATGCTTACGAGATGGCGCTCGCGCTTGCAGCGTCGGCGACAGCCAACGCCGCGCAGTCCGTGTCTGCGACGGATGTGGACAACACTGCACCGCCGATGCCCGAGGCATCGCAGGCGGAGCGGGAGCCGGCTGCAGCCACGGAGGATGCAGACGCGGAATCCTCGCCAATACGGCGACTGCTCGAACAGCTCTGGCATCTCAATGTGGCCGGTGACGGAGACGGGGTCGCTGCGGTCATCGCGGAGGCCCGCGGCTCGCTCAGCCTGGACGACATGAGCGAATTCATCGCATCGCTCCGGCACATCTGCGCATTCGACACGCGTGTCGGTCGCGCTTTTTTCCTGGCGGTGGATACTGCCATGGGTTGGGAGCATGCGCCCCCGGCCCGACATGGTGAGGAAGCGCGCATCGATCATGCCCTGCAGTCGCGACGCGATTACTGGCAGGCGCACGGATTGCTGGCCGGCAAGCTGCAGGCGATGAAGGCGGCGCTGGCGGCGCAGAACTGGGACGAGGTCGCTCACCTCAACATGCGCCTGCAGAATGCGCTCAAGGATCTGGGCCTGGATTGGCGCGAGTCGGTCGAGCAGGAAGTCATCGGCATGCTCGCGGCCTGCCTGTCGGCGCCGCTGCCCCTGATTCAGCGCATCATGGAGTCCTGGGGCGGCGGCAAGGACTACACCCAGGCCCGTACGCCGGCATGGCTGCAGCTCGAGCAGCGCCTGCAGGGCGAAAATTTCTGGATGCAACTGGAGCAGGTTCGCTCCGGCAAGCTCGCCGTCAACTGGCATTACCGGCGCGCCGTCGAAAACCTGTTCATGCCGTGGGCAAAAGGGCTGGTCCGGTACTGGCGCACGCTCTACGGCGCACAGCAGGAAATGTCGCGCGAGCTGGTCAACCTGTTGCAGACGCACTACCCGGCGCTGCTGCCGCGCCTGGACGAGCGTGTGGTGCAGTGGTGGCAGACGCCGCGGCCGAATCTCGGGGTCTATCCGGAGCGCTGGGTGGCGAGCGCCCTGTTCATCGGGTTGAGCCTGGGAGGCACTGCAGCGGCATTCCTGAAGCCGGGGATCGGGGCGGCCTTGTTAGGGGTGTTGGTTCCCTGCCTGGTCATGCTGCCGGTGCTCAAGGCCAGGCTGTGGATCGGCTGGCGCTGGCGTGTGGCCTGGCGGCAGCGCCTGAATCGCTGGGAGCGCGAGCTGACGCGCCGCCTCCTGCCCGGCAGGTGGAAGCGGGCTGCCGACCAGCACTACCGGGTGCTGGAACACGCTGCCCGGGCGGCCGTGTTCAGCGTTGTGCCAGCGCTCATCCTGGGGTTCATGATGACCGATGAGGGGCCGCCATGGATCGCGGTCTTGCTGGCATTCGTGCCGATGTGGCTGACCTGGCAGGGGTGGTTCGTGTGGCGTGCGCTGCGCGGCATGCTGTCGAATGTTCGCGACTCCGAACTGCTCTACCAGATCGACAAGGCCGACGCCGAGCACTTTGCGGCTCCCGGCATCAGCCAGATTCTCATCCTGCTCCAGTCGCTTGGCTGGGTGGTGATGGTGCTGGGGCGGCTGGATTAGCGAGATTGCCTGGCCGGTGCCTGCTCTTTAGACTCTGAGCCCCGTTGCCAGCCGTTCCTCTTCATGCCCGCCGTGATTCCCGCCGACTCCGTTGGCATCGTTACACCGCAGACCGCGCACTTCTCGGAGCCGCTTACGCTCGAGTGCCGGCGCACGCTCGCGAGCTACGACATCGTCTACGAGACCTACGGCACGCTGAACGAGCTGCGCGACAACGCCGTGCTGATCTGCCACGCGCTCTCCGGTCATCACCATGCCGCCGGCTACCACAGCATGAGCGATGCCAAGCCGGGCTGGTGGGACGAATGCATCGGCCCCGGCAAGGTCATCGACACCAACCGCTTCTTCGTGGTCGCCCTCAACAACCTGGGCGGCT
>JAJNDL010000412.1 GCA_021156385.1 Moraxellaceae bacterium
CCATCCGCACAATCCCATCGGCTGCGTCCGGTGCGCTGACGAACTCGACGGCGTTGCCGCCTTTGCAGAGCTCAGCGACGAGGTTCATTGCGACCTCATGCCGGGCCCCGGGCCAGAAGCATAGACTCTTTGGCCTGCACTCACCGGAGATGGCGCGCCGTGCGCCCCATCCTCGCCACACTGCACCTTCGGTAAGTGGCCAGCCACACCGGGTGCAAGTTTGTGCCGGCATCGGCACCCTAATGAATAATCATAAGAAAAATTCCAGCACCTCCTACCTTCGTACTGCCACATCCGTCATAGCGACTGACCCACAGCCCGCGTCAACGTTACGGGGTACAACGTTATTCGTGCCGCAGCGACTGTGCGGCACAGACACCCCTCTCCACTGCATGCCTGCACAGGATGTGCAATCCACTTCAAGGAGTCGTGCATGAAAGCCCTTGCGTTCCGGCCTCTCGCCACCGCCTGCCGGGCGGCGATGCTCTCCATCCTCTGCGCTCTTCCAGCCTATGCGCAGCCGTCCCCTTCCATCTCCGAGCGTGACCTGCGCGACCTCGTCAACAGCAGAACCATCGGCAGAACCCCGCCGGAGCAGATCCAGATCCACACGCCGGAACAGCGCATGCCGCTCATGCCGCATGTCGCCCACCGCAAGGGAGTGGCGGTGATTGCCGACTTTGCGGACGCGCGGCTCGAGGACTGGACCGGCCCCGGCATCAATTCGGCCGCCGAATTCCAGACCGAGCTGGACAAGATGGAGGAGCACTGGGCCTGGATGAGCCACGGCAAGGAAACCATCGAGTGGGACATCATCCGCATCACCGTGCCGGTCAATCTGCAGCCCGATGCCTTTCCCGACTTCTTCGCGTATCGCGATGCGGTGGGCGCGCTGATCCGGCAGCAGGTGAATGTCGCGGACTACGACGTGAACCGGGACGGCGTCATCGACAGCGCCTTCATCATGGCCTCCAGCCAGAACGAGGCGTTCGACTACCTGGCCGGCGGCGCCAGCCGCCACAGCGGCGTCAACATGTTCGTCGAACGCCAGTCCAGCCTGGCCGTGGTCCTGCAGACCACCGGCAACTTCAACCATGAACTCGGCCACACCTTTGGCCTGCCCGATACCTACGGTCCTTTTGGAACGCTGGGCTACCTCACGCTCATGACGGACAGCTGGCCGGTGCCGCCGCAGGACTTTTCCGCCTTCGAGAAATTCCAGCTGGGCTGGCTGAAGCCGCGCCAGCTCGAGCCCGGCACGCACAAGGTGCATCTGCTGCCATCCACGGAGCGCCTGGATGCGGTGCGCATCCCGACCTCGCGGCCGTCCGAGTATTTCCTGATCGAGTACCGGCGCCGCCCCGACAGCGGCTTCGCTTCCGTCGCGCCGCCGTATAACGGGCTGGCCGTCTACCATGTGCTGGAAGGCTCGCACCAGCGCATCGATCCGCCCCTGCTCAAACTGGAAGCGGCGGACGGACAGATCGCGCCCGATACGTTTCCCGAGCTCGACGACTTCCTGTATCCGGGCAATCCCGTCATGCAACGCCCGCTGGTGCTGCGCTCGTATTTCGGCGGCCTGCCCATCTTCGCCATCGACGATGTGCAGTGGGCGCGCGACGGCGGGCTGAATTTCACGGTGAAAGTACTGCCACGGCTGCCGGAGAAACTCGGCAACCTGCTGGTGAAAAACCGGCTGCGCAATCCCTCCTTCGAACAGGGCCGCGGCAACTCGCCTGCCGACTGGCTGACGCAGGCCCTGCTGCCGGGCGCGCAGTTCGTGTGGGAGCGCGGCACCGCCCATAGCGGCAAGCGCAGCGTGAGCATCGACTCCCCTGCGCCCAACGATGCGCGCTGGGAGCAGACGGTGTCCGGCCTGACGCCCGGCAAGTCTTACCAGTTCTGCGGCTGGCTGAAGGGCCGGAACATTCCTTTCGGCACCCGGGACGAAGTCGGCGCCAATATCTCGGTCGTGAACCAGGGGGAGCGCGGCGGCGGCTTCTTCGGGACCTTCGACTGGCAGCAGGCCTGCCTCGTGCATCGTTCCTTCACCCCCACCAACACCTATGCCTGCCGGCTGGGCTTCGAAACACCGGGCAACCTGGTGTCGGGCAAGGTCTGGTGCGACGACATGACGCTGCTGCCGCTCAAGAGCGCGTTCGATTAACGGAGCCGGATAAGGGCGGCCTCATCTTGGGCGGTTATCGGCCGGGATGAGGCCGCTTCAGCAAATCGTAGGGCGGAACACCCGAAAGGTTTTCCGCCATCCGGTCACTGTCTGCCGGAAAAGGAAAAATAGAAAAAGGGAGAAAAAGGGGACTGATTTAATTGCTGATTCTTTTCGCGCTCAGCAATTAAATCAGTCCCCTTTTTACATAACAGCAGCGCGCCCGCAATCAGGAGACCTGCCGCCAGCAACATCAGTGCCGGCCCGACCACCCATGCGCTTGCCCGCAGAAGGTGACGTTCCAGCGCATACAACAGCAGCATTCCCAAGATGAGGATGATGCCCTCGGCGCTGGAAATTCCGTTGTCCCACCGTGCCAG
>JAJNDL010000413.1 GCA_021156385.1 Moraxellaceae bacterium
CAATGCACCGAGAAGATCGCCTTGTCGGCATTCGGAATGCGCTGGACGAGCTGGCCGATCAGCTCACCGAACTGGCCGGGAATCGCATAGCCCACGGTGTCGGGACTGTTGATGGTGCGCGCGCCGGCGTCGATGGCGGCCTCGATGATGCGACAGAGGAAGTCGATCTCGGAGCGGCCGGCGTCCTCGCAGGAAAACTCCACGTCGTCGACGAGGTTGCGGGCATGCTTCACCGCCTTTACCGCGTGCTCGACGACAGCATCCGGCTCCAGGCGGAGCTTGTACTTCATGTGGATGGGGCTGGTCGCGATGAAGGTGTGGATGCGGGCGGCATTGGCAGGCCGGAGCGCTTCCGCGGCACGCTCGATGTCTTCGGCACGGGCACGCGAGAGCGAGCAGACACGTGACTCCCTCACGGCCTGGGCCACGGCACGGACGGACTCGAAATCGCCCTGCGACGCGATGGCGAAGCCGGCCTCGATCACATCCACCCGCATGCGCTCAAGGGCACGACCGATACGCACTTTCTCCTCCAGTGTCATGGAGGCGCCGGGACTCTGCTCGCCGTCGCGCATGGTGGTATCGAAAATGATGAGATGCTGTTTGCTCATGACAATCACTCCTGCAAATTCGGGATGCGCCTCGTAGGCGCTGCTGCCTGCAAGCCGGTACGGGTTAAGGAAAAACGACAGTCTGCCCTCAGGGCAGCAGCAGGAGCAGCAGGGCGCTGCGCACAGCAGCATGTGCACGGTCGACGGCGCGGATGAGGCGTCGCGCGGTGTGATTCATCATGCGTCAGGCGATTGACCGGTTCCGGCACTATAGCCAGTCACTTTTTGCTTGTGAAGCCGGCCCAGCCAGAGTGAGCAGCTCCCTGTCACCAGTCCTGTCAGGGCGCCGAAGAGATGGGCATCGGGCATCACGCGGCCATGGATGAGGCCACGCAGGTAGTCCGCATCGTAGAAGCCGGTCTGCTCCCATATCTGGCGACCGACCAGCAGTGCCAGCACTGTTCCGGCGAAGAGCGGCGCCACCGGAAGCAATCGCAGGACGCCCAGATACAGAAGGCCGTGCAGCACGCCGGAGAAGCCGACGTAGCTGACCAGTCCCGGCTGCTTCAGCCAGAGTCCGAGGGAGATCACGAAGGGCGCCAGCAGCGTGACGGCCCACCAGTAGCGCAGTGGCAGCTCCTCCCTGAGGAAGACGGCCAGCATGAGGGTCCCGACGCCGTTCATCACGGCATGCGTCAGGTTCAGGTGCACGAAATGGCCGGTGAAGATGCGCCAGTACTCGCCCGACGCGATGGCAGAGCGCTGGTAGCTCAGGCCGGCCTGCGCACCCGGCCAGAGCGCCAGCAGGAGAAAGAGCAGCAGGAAGGCAACCGCCCAGGGAACGGCGGATTTCCGCAAATCACTCGGCATCCTGGAGGATGGGGATGGAGCGCGGACGCAGCGCCTGGGTTGCAGGAGCGTCGGTAACCTCGGGCGATGTGGCACCGCGTGCCGCCGTGGAGCTGGAGCTGATCTTTTCACGCAGGATGACGTTGATGCAGGTCTTGAGTTCGTCGAGCTCGCCCAGCGTCATGTGGAAGCGCTCGCCCCCGGAGAACCGGGTCGCCAGGTCGGCGCAGTTGTCGGCCTGCGCCTGGGTCGCCGCTCCTGCAGCCAGCAGAAGCAGGATAGGAAGTCGGATCGGACGCATGGTCCCCTCTGTATTCTTGTTATCTTCCATGCTGCGGGCTGACGGCCATCCGGCCGTGCCCTTGGTGGGCGGGTTGTAGCATGCCCAATCTGCCGCTCTCAAGGGAGCCTTTCGCAATTCCCACCCGGGCCGGTCCAATTCCGACGGCCGCCTCACTGCGTGGTGGCACTGGCCCGGCTTGCCCGCAACCCGCGGGTTGCGGAAGAAGGTCGGCTTCCGGTGGGGCCGCAAGAGCGGACTGGCTGCATGCGCTGTCCGGATCACCCCGCACCTGCTGCGCCTGCCTACTTGGCAAAGCGAAAGCGCCTACACGGCATCGCGAGTAATCGTACAAAAAGAAAAGGCCCTTAACGGGCCTTTTCTTTGTCTGCAGCGGTCAGCTTACATCATGCCGCCCATGCCACCCATTCCGCCCATGCCGCCCATGTCGGCACCGCCGCCAGCCGGCTTGTCGTCCGGCGCATCGGTGATCATGGCTTCGGTGGTCAGCATCAGGCCGGCCACGGAGGCGGCATTCTGCAGGGCGGTGAAGGTCACCTTGGCGGGATCGAGGATGCCCATCTCGAGCATGTCGCCGTACTCGCCGGTAGCGGCGTTGTAGCCGTAGTTGCCCTTGCCGTTCTTCACCTCGTTCACGACCACGGAGGCTTCGTCGCCGGCATTGGTCACGATCTGGCGCAGCGGGGACTCCATGGCGCGACGCAGGATGTTGATGCCGGCCACCTGGTCGGCGTTGTCACCCTTGACGGCACTCAGCGCATCGATGGCGCGCACCAGGGCGGTACCGCCACCGGCCACGACCCCGGCTTCGACAGCGGCGCGGGT
>JAJNDL010000414.1 GCA_021156385.1 Moraxellaceae bacterium
TCGGCGGCATCACCCTGCACGAAGGCCGGATTGCCGAAATGCGTACCGGCGAGGGCAAAACCCTTACCGCCACGTTGCCGGCCTACCTGAATGCCCTGTCCGGCGGTGCCGTGCATATCGTGACGGTCAACGACTACCTGGCATCGCGCGATGCCAACTGGAACCGTCCGCTGTTCGAATTCCTCGGCCTCAAGGTCGGTGTCATCCGCTCCATGCAGCCGTCGGAGGAGAAGCGCGAAGCCTATCTCGCCGACATCACCTACGGCACCAACAACGAATTCGGCTTCGACTACCTGCGCGACAACATGGCACTGCGCCTGGAAGACAAGTTCCAGCGCGGCCTCGCCTATGCCCTGGTCGACGAAGTCGACTCCATCCTCATCGACGAAGCACGCACGCCGCTCATCATCTCCGGCGCCAGCGAAGGCTCGTCACGGCTCTACGAGCAGATCAACACGCTGGTGCCCAAGCTGCGGCGCCAGGCCGAGGAAGGCAAGCCCGACGGCGGCCATTACTGGGTCGACGAGAAGCACCGCCAGGTCGAGATGACCGAGAACGGCCACGAGTTCGTGGAGGAGCTGCTGGTCAAGATGGGCCTGCTCGCCGAGGGCGAGAGCCTGTACTCCGCCGCCAACCTGGGGCTGCTGCACCACGTGCATGCCGCGCTGAAAGCGCACGTGCTGTTCCAGCGCGACGTGCAGTACATCGTGAGTGACGGCGACGTGGTCATCGTTGACGAGCATACCGGCCGCACCATGCCGGGCCGGCGCTGGTCCGACGGCATCCACCAGGCGGTGGAGGCCAAGGAACACCTGCCCATCCAGAGCGAGAACCAGACGCTGGCGACGACCACGTTCCAGAACTACTTCCGCCTGTACAAGAAGCTCTCCGGCATGACCGGCACCGCCGATACGGAAGCTGCCGAGTTCCGCCAGATTTACGGCCTCGATGTCGTGGTGATCCCGACGCACCGCCCGATGGTTCGCCAGGATCTCGACGATCTGGTGTATCTCAGCAAGGAAGAGAAGTTCGAAGCCATCATCACCGAGATCAAGCGCCTGCGTGAAAAGCAGGCCCCGGTCCTGGTGGGTACGGCCACTATCGAAACCAGCGAATACCTCGCGCACCTGCTGCAAAAGGACAAGATTCCGCACCAGGTGCTGAACGCCAAGTTCCATGCCCAGGAAGCGGAAATCATCGCGCAGGCCGGCAGGCCCGGCGCCGTCACCATCGCCACCAACATGGCGGGTCGCGGCACCGACATCCTGCTCGGTGGCAACTGGAGGTCCGAACTGGCCAAGATCGAGAACGCCACGCCGGAGCACGAGGCGAAGCTCAAGGCCGAGTGGGAGAAGAGCCACGAGACCGTGATCAAGGCCGGCGGCCTGCACATCATCGGCTCCGAACGCCATGAGTCCCGCCGCATCGACAACCAGTTGCGTGGCCGTTCCGGCCGCCAGGGCGACCCTGGCGTGTCGCGCTTCTACCTCTCGCTCGAAGACGACCTGATGCGCATCTTCGCCTCGGACCGTGTCAAGAACATGATGCGCTCCCTGGGCATGCAGCGCGGCGAAGCCATCGAGCACCGCTGGGTGACACGTTCCATCGAGAACGCGCAGCGCAAGGTGGAAGCGCGCAACTTCGACATCCGCAAGAACCTGCTCAAGTACGACGATGTCGCCAACGACCAGCGTCATGCCATCTATTCGCAGCGCGACTCCATCCTCGAGGCCGAGAGCATTTTCGGCAATGTCGAGCTCATTCACGGCGACGTGATCAACACGGTGATCAGCGAGTTCATTCCGCCTCAGAGCATCGACGACCAGTGGGACGTCGAGGGTCTGGAGAGGGCGCTGGCGCAGGATTTCGGCATCGAGCTGCCCATCCGCAAGTGGCTGGACGAAGAAGACACCCTGCATGAGGAGGGAGTGCGCGAGCGCGTTGTCGCGTCCGTGCTGGGCCGCTACAACGACAAGCGCACCCAGATCGGCGATGAAGTCGCGAGCCAGCTCGAGAAGCAGCTGTTGCTGCAGATCCTCGACCGGCACTGGAAGGAGCATCTGGCGGCGATGGATTACCTGCGCCAGGGCATCCACCTGCGCGGCTATGCCCAGAAGAATCCGGAGCAGGAGTACAAGCGCGAAGCCTTCAATCTCTTCGAGCAGCTGCTCGGCTCCGTGAAGCTTGAGTTCGTGCAGACGCTGGCGCGTGTCCAGGTCCAGTCCCGCGAGGAAGTCGAGGCCATGGAGGCGCAGCGCCTGGCTGAAGCCGAGGCCATGTCCATGCAGTTCCAGCATGCCGATGCTTCGGTGGCCGGCGTGGCGGAAGAGGGCCTCGACGAGGAGCAGCAAATGGGCGGCGAGCCCGCGCCGGTGCTACCGCTGAAGCGCGAGGGTGTCAAGGTGGGTCGCAACGATCCCTGCCCCTGCGGTTCCGGCAAGAAATACAAGCACTGCCACGGCAAGCTGGAATAGCCCTGGATCTTGTTCCCGGCCTGCTGCCTGCAGGCTTCTCTGGCC
>JAJNDL010000415.1 GCA_021156385.1 Moraxellaceae bacterium
CATGTACTTGTCGATGGTGCCGCGGTGCTTGTGGATGAGGCGCGTCATGGCGGTGAGATAGGCGTTCATGAGCGCGGCGAGTTCGGGAGCGGAGAGGCCCTCCGAGATCGAGGTGAAGTCGCGCACGTCGGAGAAGAGCACGGTGAGTTCGCGCGATTCGCCGTCCATGGAGATGCTCTCCGGATGCTCCGCCATCTCGTCCACGAGCTCGGGCGGCACGTACTGGCCGAACAGGCGTGTGATCGAGCGCTTGCCCTGGGCTTCCACGAAGTAGCCGTAGGACATGATGTAGGTGAAGAGCACGGCGAGCAGCAGCAGTGAGGAGGCGAGCGGCAGCACCAGGCCGTTGTTCCAGGCCAGCAGGTTGATGGCGACGACGATGACGGCGAGGCCGAGGCTGGCCAGCACCTGCCACAGCGGCGCGAGGCGCGCCAGGAGCAGCAGCATGGCGAGGCCGATGGCGATCAGCATGAGCAGCTCGGCGCCCAGCACCCAGGCCGGCTGGTGGCGCACCATGTCGTCGAGGATGCCGGAGATGATGTTGGCGTGCACCTCGACGCCGGGATAGGTCTTCTGCAGCGGCGTGGAGCGCAGGTCGAGCAGGCCGGGCGCGGTGGTGCCGACCAGGATGATACGGTCCTTCAGCGACTCGACCGACACCTTCTTCTCGAGGATGTCGTGGATGGAGACGTAGTTGAAGGCATCGCCGTGTTTGCCGCGCCAGGGCACCAGCACGTTGGAGTGCGCGTCGGTGGGAATGTAGAGCGCATGCTCGCCTTCGCCGAGCTGCACGCCTTCCAGCGCGGCGTAATCGCCCGACTTGGGCTGCACCAGGCGCATCTGCGGGGCACCGAGGGCCATGTGCACGGTGGCCAGCGCCAGCGAGGGATAGAGCTTGTTCTCGTGGAGCTGGAACAGCGGCACGCGGCGGAAGATGCCGTCGGCGTCGAGGTTGGGGTTGTCGAAGAAACCGGAAGCGGCAGCGTTCTTCGAGAGGGCGTCGAGGTTGGCGGTGTAGCCGCGCGGCTGCGGCAGGTCGCGCAGCGACTGTGCGGCAGCATCGGGCAGCGTGGCATAGGGGGCGGGCAGGGCATTGAGCTGCTCGCCGCCGCCGTGGTTGAAGACCATGCCCATCACCACGTTGCGGCCGGTGACGGAGCGTGCGAAGCGGCCGTCGTGGTCGAGCTCGGCGCTGCGTGCCGTGAATTCGCGCAGGAAGGCGGCATCGTTCTGCAACGGGCCCTGTGCCAGCTCGGTGAGCAGCTTCACGCCGGAGTTCTGCTCCGGCTCGGCGAACACCACGTCGAAGCCCACCACGCGCACCTGGTAGTGGTTGAAGAGCGTGTCCATGAGGTTGGCAAGGACATCGCGGCTCCAGGGCCAGCGGCCCAGCTCCTTCAGGCTTTTTTCATCGATGTCGGCGACGACGACGCGCTCGTCGAGCGTGTCGGGCACGGTGGCAACGACGCGCAGGTCGTAGAACTTGCGCTCCACGCCGTCGAACAGGCCCAGCGAGAGCACGGCGTTGAGGAGGAATCCGGCAAGGATCAGCAGGCCGATGAAGAGCCGCGGCTGGCCGCGCAAACGTTGAAGCATTCCTTGCATGTCCGGAATTCCTCAAAAAAAGGGTGGGAGGAAAAATGCATCGGGTGCCGCCCGCTTGCGCCGGCGGCACCCGTGCCTTCTCGTCTTGTTGTCTGCCGGGGCTCAGTAGCCGCGACGCGGTGTCTTGTAGCCCTGGGCGCCGGAGAATGGCGGATTACGGCCGACCAGGGTCTCCACCAGCATCAGCTCCTCGTCGGTGTGGTTCTTCATGGGGGCCGGCAGGATCAGCTTGCCGCCCTCGGGGTTGGCGACGATGTAGCGCGGCGCGTCATGGTGCTGCGATACCACGTCTTCCTTGGCGGCGGGATCGGCATTGGAGACGATCTCGGTGTGGCCGTAGCAGGTGCAGACGTAGCTGGAATCCTTGTGCGACTCGCTGTACACGCCGGTGCCGCGCACCCCGATGGTGGCGGTGGTGGTGTTGATGGCGAGCTTGCGGCCGCCGGTGCGCTGGCCGAACACCGACAGCACCTTGCCGGTGAACAGGCGCATGGCGTCGGCGAGGTCGGCGGGGCCGGAAAGCTGCAGGCGGCTGTTCTCGCGCAGGATGTGGGCATCGGAGCCGACGGCGAAGATCACGTAGCTGTTGCTGGTGGTTTCCACCGTGGAGTCGGTCCGGATCTTGGTGCCGGCGCTGGCGACGCGTCCGTCGACCAGTACCTTGCCGCGCATGTCGTAGATGGACTGGCCGGGGGGGAGCTGCTTCGGTACCTTGCCGAAAGCATGCACCAGGGGCGCCAGCAGGCTGCCGCCGACGGCGACGCCGCTGGTGGCCAGCAGCATGCGCAGGAAATGGCGGCGTGCTTCGATCGGGTCATCGCGATCCATGGGGATCTCCTTCTTTTCGTGGTCCGGGCCGCCAGACTGCCGCCCTAGGATGAATGGAGGATTTATATCACGCCTCCACCTCTGC
>JAJNDL010000026.1 GCA_021156385.1 Moraxellaceae bacterium
CACCTTTGATAGGTCGTGCTCTCGCTTGTAGTCCCAGAGATCACACTCTTTAGCAACTGGACTGCCGTCCTTCCCAGTAACTACCTGAACAACCTCTACATCTATTCGACCCGTCGATATGTATTCGCATACCTTGCTCTTTATTTTTTCGATTTCCATGTTTCCTCATCAATATACTTATTCAAACTCAAAAATCTTTACCAACGCTAATTGAAGCCTCGAAGCCGCATTCAATGGCGCGATCCTTGGGATTAAAGGGGTCGGAGTCATTTACAGATTAATGACTCCGACCCCTTTACCGCGCGTGCTGACCGCGGCTGTAGCTGTTGCGGTTCAGCCAGCTCGCCGGAATGCCGGCGCGTCGGCACGCGGCGTCCACCGCCTCGCCCATGAACTGCGTGCGATAGAGCACGGCCATGTCGCGCCAGTCGTAGCCCTCGTCGTGCAGCTGCCGGAAGCGCTGCAGGATGGTCTCGACCTCCTGCCTGAAGCTGGGCAGCTCCAGCAGCAGCGGGGGCGGGCCGTGGCGCTGCGCGCTCTCGGGCAGGATGAGCGGCACCGAATCCTCGTCCGCCTCTTCCGGGCTCATCACGTCGCGAGCAAAGGCGGCTTGCCGGAGATCGTCGCGAGGGCCGACCACTACTGCCCCTTCCTGCACTGAACCATATAAACCGTATCCGCCGTTGAACTCCCCACGAACACCTGCCCGTTGATGCGGTTCACCGCCATGCTGTCCGGCGCACTAAGCGTGATACGGTTCGTCACCACATCAACCTTGCTGTTGATCACGCTCAACTGGTTGCCCGGCTTGCTGCTGACATAAACCACATTCATCCCCGCATCGACGCCGAGCTGCCGCGTGCTCTCCCCCACCACCATCTCGCCGACCACGGTCGGCCGGCTCGGCGTCGCCACCTGCACAACCCACATGTTCGGCGTCCCGGAAATGGCGGTGTAGAGCTTCTGGCTGGCGGCGTTGTAGCGGGTCGGGCCGCTGTTGGAGACGCGCACCGCGCCCACCACCTTGTCCGTGGCACCGTCGATGACGAGGTCGTTGGCATTCGTCGCCGAGACGTAGAGCTGCTTCGTCGTGTCACTGAAGACCATGTCGGTCACGCCGCTCACCTTGTCCTTCTCGATGATGTTCACGCGCGTGAACGCGCCGTTCAGGATGGTGAGGTAGTGATCCAGGAAGTTGCCCGCGTGCGCCATGTAGAGCTTGTCCACCGCCTGTGCGACCAACAACTGCACCGGGGCATTCTGCAGCGTCACCTTTTTCGCCACCGAGAGATCGGCGGGATTCAGCTTGAAGACCTGCTTGCTGCTGGTGTCGGCCACGAAGAGCCCGTCGGTGCTCTCGTTCACGCCGATCAGCAGCGTGGTCTCGGTGGGAACCCCGGGCAGCTCCTTGGACATCAGCGGCTCACCGGTATTGGCGTCGATGGCGTAAACCATCCCGAACATACCCGTGGTGTAGTAGACGACGCCCTTGGCCTCGTTCACCGCCAGCTGGAGGGTCTTGCCGTTGGCGGTAATCGACTTGATCACCTTGCCGGTGTTGCCATCGATCACGTGCAGAGCCGGCGGCGAATAGCTGGGGGCGATTCCGCTCAGGGTCTGCGCATAAACGCGGTTGAGCGTGGCGTTCACGCCCAGCACCTTCGGGCTGGTAAGGGTGACGGGCGTGATCGTCGGCACCTTGCAGGCCATTACAGGCGGCACGGTCAGCTTGGTCTGCGCGCTGTAGGTGGCCTTGCCGGTGCTGTCGAGCGCATAAGCGCGGAAGTAATAGGTCTGCTCCGGCGCCAGCAGGCTGTACGAGAGCGGCGTGGTGAAAGTATTCGCCACGCCCTTCACCGCCACCTTGTTGCTGCTGACGGTGGGATCGGCCGTGGTGGCATACACGAAACCTTCTTCCACGATCGTCGTGCCCTTGGCGTCCAGCGTGCCGTTCAGCATCAGGTCGGAGTTCGCGTCTTTGACGGCGACCGTCAGCACCGGTGTGGTGGCATACAGGAAGGGCGTTGCTGCGCCGACATAGGTGTTGCCGTAGGTGGTCGTGGCATACGGCACCGCGTAGTAGGTCTTGCCGAGCGTGAAGCTGCCGGGCACGTTGGCGGTGATGGCGCCGTCCTGCAGCACGCCCGGTGCCTGCATGTCGCTGCGGAAGATCGGCAGCGTACTGCTGTAGTAGAAGCCGCCTGCCGCAAAGGTGGCGCCGTCCTGGCTCTGCACCGTGGTGTTCAAGCCGAGCGCCGGCGGATTGACGCTGGCACCGAGTGTCCCGAAGACCGGTGCCGGCGTCTGGAAGGCCAGCAGTGCGGAGTTGCGCACGCTGATGCCGAAGGCGGAGACATAGAGGAATTGCGAAGTCGGCGTGATCGCCATCGCATAGGGCGCGTCGCCCAGCTTCGTCAGCGGTGCGGCCATCTGCGTGAGATCGCCCGTGGCCGGGTCGATGCTGTAGGCCGCGACTTGTGCCGGCCGGTTGACGTCGCGCTGCGTAAAGCCCGCCACATACAGCCGGCTGCCGGAAGGATCGGGTTGCAGCGTCACCGCGGTATAGCCGAGGCCGTAGGGCGATTTCGGCATCGGCGTGAGCACGCCGCCCTCGAAAGAAAAGCCGGCGATCTGGTTGCTGGGGCCGCCGACCCAGCTCATCACGCGATCGGAAGCCACGTAGACGAACCTGCCGTTGGGGGTCAGCGTGATGCTGCCGGGCGTATACATGGCGAGCGGCTGGCTGGAAACGGTGGCTTCCTGCACGCGGCCCTGGTTGATGGCGCGCACGGCGAGCGTGCCGGCGTTGTAGCTATACCGGTCCATCGTTACCACGAGCAGGTAGTTGCCGTCCGCGGAGAGGGTCAGCGCGCCGCCGGAAAGGGAGTTCGGGTTGCCCACCGCTACGTTTTTCTGGAACTCCGTCAGGGCGCCGGTGTTGCGGTTGACGGCATAGACGCTCACCACCGGCAGGTTGCGGAAGTCCTGCCCCAGCACATAGAGATAGTTGCCGCCACGATCGAGGGCCATGTCGTGCACGTCCATCACGTCCATCCCGTTGCCGCCGTTGGCGAAGGGCGAGCCGGCCACCGGCTGCGGGCGCCCGAGCGTGTCGCGCGTGAACACCGAGATGCCCGCCTGGTTGCTGCCGGCAAAGAGGAACTTGCCTGCTTCATCCAGGCGCAGCGTCGTGGCGTCGGGCAGCCGTCCGAGCGGCGTGTTGGGGAACACATAGGTGAGCTTGCCATCCGCGCCCACCGTGAAGGTCGCGAGCTGCTGGCCCTGCCGCGAGTTCACGCCGGCATACAGGAACTGCCCGTCGCGCGAGAGCACGAGGCCGGTCGGGTTCAGGGTGCTGGGGCCGAACAGCGTGCGCAACGGTGGTGTCTGGGCCGCGGCGGCGTCCGCTGCCACACTCTCGGCTGACAGCGGCAGCAGCGCGAGCAGCAGCGTCGAACGGCAGGCAGCACGGCGCCAGCGCGCCAGGACGGAACGTGAATTCATGCGGGAAATCCTTGCAGGGGAAGAGAGGCGGTGCGGGAGTGTGGCGGGCGCGCGCTGGCACTGAGCGGCTGCGGCGCGGTGAAGCGATGAGGAGGAAAGCACCAGCCATGGCAAAGACATCCTTGGCCCGCTGATGCCTCCTGCCTGCGGCGCTGCCCGGCGTCCTTGCCTGGGAAAGTTGTTCTTGTTTTTCAGGCCGAACCGGCCCCGACAGCCCGAATGTAGCAGCCCTTTTCAGGGGCTGGAATCCGTAAGGGCCGCAACGGTGCAGCGGCCCTGCCGGTGGCCGCCACTGTCTACACTGTCCTCGCCGTGTTGACGCAATGACGAGGTCCTCATGAAACGTCTGTACGCACTGCTGCTTGGTGTCGGCCTGGCCTGCACCGGCGGGCCCGGCCTGGCTGACTGGGGCGAAGATGCCTTCGGCGAGGTCGAGCACCGCAAGTTCGATCCCGACCGCGGCATGCAAGGCCGCCGCTTCCACCCCGATCACGACCGCGGCACCGTCAGCCGCGACAGCTGGCTCCGTCGGCACGGCTATACCGATTTTGGCATTCCGCCCGACCACTATCCGGCGTCCGCGGCATGGCTGCCGCGCCCACTGGCCGCCGATCCGGCGCATGCCACCGTAGTGGTTATTGACCTTCGGCAACCGAGCGTCATCCACGTGACCGGCGACTTCGACATCACCACGGACGATTTCGTGAGCGAGAAGAGGCGTTAAGCAAAGGGGCGGATTTATTGGCGGTAAATAAATCCGTCCCCTTTATTCGTCCGGTCAGGTGGCGCGCTCATCCCCTCTACGCGGCTCTTCTCTCCCCAGCCATTTTTCCAGCACATGCTGCAGTGTGCCGAGCGCGACCGGCTTGGTGAGGTAGTCGTCCATGCCAGCCTGCAGGCAGCGTTCGGCTTCGCCGCGCATGGCGTTGGCGCTGATCGCGATGATGGGCGTGCGTTCCTTCCCGGCCGCCCGCTCCGCCCGGCGCACGGCTGCCGTCAGGGCATAACCGTCCATCACGGGCATGTAGCAGTCGGTCAGCAGCAGGCCGAAGCGGTGCCGCGCGAACAACTCCAGGGCCTGCTGGCCATCGCCAGCGACCAGGCAGGCGTAACCCAGCCACTGCAACTGGCGGCTGATGACCAGCTGGTTGATGGCGTTGTCGTCGACCACCAGCAGCAGGCGGCCGCTGGCCTCGGCGTCTTCCACGCCAGGACTCGGACGGTGCCGAGGCCGGGGCCGCGACACCTCCGGGAGGGGCGAGACGGCGCCAGCGCCCTGTGGTCGCTGCAGATGCAGACGCACCTCGAAGACGGAACCCTCGCCCAGGCGGCTGTGCACGCTGATTTCGCCCCCCATGAGGCTCACCAGGCGCTGGCAAATGGAAAGGCCGAGGCCGGTGCCGCCATAGCGGCGGGAGGTGCTGCTCTCGGCCTGGGCAAAGGGCTGGAAGAGACCTGCCTGGGCCGCCTCGCTCATGCCGATGCCGTTGTCGCGCACGCTCAGACAGATGTGTGCGGTGTCGGGGGTTTCCTTCTCGAGGCGGACGCCCACGGTGATCTCGCCCGGGCGCTCGGGGGTGGACGCGGTGAACTTGAGGGCATTGCTCAGCAGGTTGATCAGCACCTGGCGCAGTCGGCCGGGGTCGGTCAGCAGCGCGGGCGGCAACCGCGGGTCGATCTCGCGGCGCAGATGCAGGTGTTTGCTTTCGGCATTGGGCTGCAGGGTGTCGACAATGCTCTGCACCAGGCCGCCGACATCCACGGGAATCCGCTCCAGGCTCAGGCGGCCGGCCTCGATCTTGGAGAAGTCGAGGATGTCGTCGAGGATGGTGAGCAGGGCTCTCGCCGATTCCCGCGCGGTGTCGAGCATCTGCGCTTGTTCGGCGGTCAGGTCGCTGTAGCGCAGCAGTTCGAGCAGCCCCAGCACGCCGTTCATGGGCGTGCGGATCTCGTGGCTCATGGTGGCCAGGAACAGGCTCTTTGCCTGGTTAGCGCTTTCCGCAACCTGACGCGCCTCGTCGAGCTGCGCGGTGCGTTCCTGCACGCGCGCCTCCAGGGCCGTGTTGAGGGCCTGCAGTTCCTCCTCGCGGGCACGCCGCTCGGAAATGTCGGTGACGGCCATGAGGATATTGACCTGCTCACCCCTGGGCACCGGCACCTGCATGAATTCATAAGAGCGGTCCGGCCAGGGCCAGCCAACGACGGCGCTGCCCTCGACGCAGAAGTGGCAGGGCGTGCGCGTGGCACGCGTGGTGGCGAAGATATTGCGCAGGAAGGCCGCATGGACGGGGTCGTCGGCAAACTGGTCGGGGAGGCAAAGGCCGATCATGGCCTGCGCATTCGGGCGGCCGAAGTCGCGGGCGACGGCGGCGTTGCACAGGACGATATGGTCGCTCTCGTTGAGTACGAGGAAGTCCTTGGGCATGAGCTCGATGATCTGGCGCAGCTCCACCTCCTGCTGACGCAGGCGCTGGTTGAGCGCTTCGAGCTCCTTCTCGTAAACATGGCGCTCGGTGACGTCGGTGACAATCGTCAGGATGCTGACCTTGTCCCCGCCCATGGGCAGCTTGGTGATCTCGAAGCAGGCGGGGCCTTTGTGCGCATGCACGGGCCGCTCGGTCGAGTAGCTGACGGGCTCCCGGCTTCGGCGGATATCGGCGTTGGCCTGGAGGATCTGGCGGGTACGCTCGGGGTCGTGGCCAAACAGCTCTTCGGCGCTCAGGCCGATCATGGCCCGGGCACTGGGCTGCTCGAAGCTGCGCGCGGCAGCGGCATTGGCGAGGGCAATACGGTCGTTGTCATCGTAGATGACGATGTCTTGCGGCAGCATGTCCATGACCTGCCGCAGCTTGGCCTCGCTGGCCAGCGTTTCCAGCAAAGGGGCCAGCCAGTGCCGCGCGCTCCCGAGCAAGGACTCAGGCACCTCCTGCTGCCAGAGCTGCTCGGCAATTTTCTCGTTGCGGAATTCCGTACCCGGCACAAGCAACACACCGCACAGCTCGGCACGCCGCCCGCCCGCCCGGTCCAGCACCGCCTCGGGCGCGCCGGTGTAAAGCGCAAAAGGGCCGTCGAACAGATCCAGCCGTTCCAGGATTGCCCGGCTGAAGCCGGGCGGGACCGGTTCTTCGGTGCTGTAGAGCGAGTAGGCCATCCTGTTCCTGCCTGTGCACGCCTGTCCCCGTCAACCGCTCACGCCCCTTGCGGCCCCTCTCCTTCCAGCAGGCCGTGCACGCGCGCCAGGAAGGACGTGCTATGGATGGGCTTGGCAATGTAGGCGTCGCAGCCGGCCGCCAGAATCCGTTCTTCATCGCCCTTCATCGCCAGCGCCGTCAGCGCGACGATCTTCAACTTCTGTGTCGCCGGATCGCCCCGCAGCAGGCCGGTGGCCGTCAGGCCGTCCATGCCGGGCAACTGGATATCGATCAGGATCAGGTCGGGATTCTCGCGCTGCGCCAGCGCGATGCCGGTCGGCGCATCCTCGGCGCCCAGCACCTCGTGGCCACTGCCCTCCAGGAGCAGCCGCACCAGTTTCATATTGGTCGGGCTGTCTTCAATCACGAGAATTCTTGCCACGACCGTTACTCCGTTCAGACAGTAATTGGCACGCGCCACGCACGGCGGTTTTCACGGTTTACTCCGCCCCACCGAGGCCTGGAGTGACGGCAGCTGCGTCTGCCCGCTGCCCGGCGGGCGGCGGCGCGGCGTCGCCCGGCTGCAGGGCGCCGAGCACATCGCCCGGTGGCGAGTCGGGCGGAAACGGCAGCCAGACCGTGAAGGTGGAGCCCTTGCCGGTCTCGCTTTGCACCGCGAGGCAACCGTGATGCAACTGCACCAGCTGCTTCACCAGCGCCAGCCCCAGCCCGGTGCCTTCGTACTGGCGCGCCAGCGAACTGTCGAGCTGGACGAAGGGCCGGAACAGGCGCTTGCGCTCGGCCTCGCTCATGCCGATGCCGGTGTCGCACACGCGGATTTCCAGATAGTGCTGCGTGGCCGCGCGGCGCGGCGGTTTCAGCACGCAGTGCGTCTGCTCGGGAACACTGCGCGGCACCCGTCGCGCCTCCAGCCGCACGCGGCCGCCCTCGGGCGTGAATTTTTCCGCATTGGATAACAGGTTATAGACGATCTGCCGGACGCTGCGGTGGTCCGCCCGGATACTGCCCTCCACCTCCGCCTGGAGCTCCACGTCGACACCGCGGCGCAGGGCCCGCTCGCGGATCACCGTCAGACAACTTTCGAGCAGCGGCACGATCTCGACATCGTCCGGCCGCAGCTCCATCTTGCCGGCCTCGATCTTGGAGAGATCCAGGATGTCGTTGATCAGCGACAGCAGGTGCTCGCCGCCGGCCAGGATGTCGCCGAGGTATTCCTGCTGCTGGGGTGTCATCTCGCCGGTGAGGCCGCTCTTCATGGCGTCGGCAAAACCGATGATGGCGTTCAGCGGCGTACGCAGCTCATGCGACATCGTGGCCAGGAATTCCGACTTCATGCGGCTGGCCTGCTCCAGCTCCAGGTTCTTGCGGTTGACCTCCTCGCTGCGCTTGCGCAGGGCATCGGCCTGCTGCCGGAGCTGGCGGTTGAGGTAGTACAGCTCGGTGAACACCTGCACTTTGGCACGCAGGATTTCCGGCAGCGGCGAATGGATGAAGTCCACCGCGCCGAGGGTGTAGCCGCGAAAGCGCGCGCGCTCGCCCGGCACCTCGGCGGTGACGAAGATGATGGGCAGGTGCGCCGAGCGCGGCCGGCCATGGATGAGTTCCGCGGTTTCGTAGCCATCCATGCCGGGCATGTTGATGTCGAGCAGGACCAGCGCGAAATCACGCTGCAGCAGCTGCCGCAGGGCTTCGCGCCCGGAGCGCACGCCGACGACCTGCAGGCCCATCCCGGCGACAGTGGCGGTGAGCGACGCCAGCATCGCCGGATCATCGTCCACGATCAGCACGCTGGCGGGCTCGCCCTCGGGCGGCAGGGCCTGGAGCGGCAGGCCGCTGTTTTTCAGTGCCGGAATTTCAGGGGGCGGTGCGTTCATGAGCACATTCCCGTTCCGGCGGCCTGCCGCCGGCTGCCGTCCTTGCCGCTTACGCTTGCTGCAGGCATATCCGCATCAGCGACAACAGTTGTTCGGTGTCCACCGGCTTGCTGACGTAGTCGGTGGCGCCGGCCGCCAGGCAGGTGGCACGGTCCTCCTTCATGGCCTTGGCGGTCAGCGCGATGATGGGCAGCGTCTCGAATTTCGGATCCTCGCGAATGCGGCGCATGGCGGTGAGGCCGTCCATCTCCGGCATCATGATGTCCATCAGCACGATATCGGTGTCCGGGTGCTCCGCGAGCAGCGCCAGCGCCTGCTTGCCGTTTTCCGCCGAGATCACGTTCATGCCGCTGCGCTCCAGCACGCTGGTCAGCGCGAAGATATTGCGCACGTCGTCATCCACCACCAGCACCTTGCGGCCGCTCAGGCTGCTGCCGTTCTGGTGCAGCGCCTCCACCATCTGCCGCCGGTCCGCCGGCATGCGGGCGATGACGCGGTGCAGGAACAGCGCAGTCTCGTCGAACAGGCGCTCGGGCGAATGCACATCCTTGACGATGCCGCGGCTGGAGAGCGCATTGATCCGCTCCTGGTCCTGGTGCGGCAGTTCGTTGGCGCCGTAGATGAGGATGGGGATGTCGCGGGTCAGCTCGGCCTCCTGCATGGCGCCGATCAGGTCGGCGCCGCTCATGTCCGGCAGGTTCAGGGCCAGCACCACGCAGTCGTAGCGTTTCTTGCCGAGT
>JAJNDL010000416.1 GCA_021156385.1 Moraxellaceae bacterium
TTCCTGCTGGTGCTACCCGGGACCACCCTGGAGGGCGCGGCCATCCTCGCGGAACGCTGCCGCCAGCGCCTCGCCGATTGCGTCATCACGGACGAGGACGGCCGGCGCATTCCCGTCACGGCGAGCTTCGGCCTCGCCTGCAGCGAGAATCTCGCGGAGCCTGGGGCGGATGCCGCAACGGCGGACCGGCTGATCCGTCACGCCGACGCCGCGCTCTACCGCGCCAAGGCCGGCGGCCGCAACCGGGTCGAGCTGCAGGGCGAAGCCCTGCCGATGAGCGCGGCCGGGTAAGACCTGATCCCCCACCTTCTTCCACCGGCCCGCTAATACTTTCCACTGGTCGAATAGTGCCTCGCCCGGGCGGCTCCGCACTCCGGCCGCGTCTCGGCTGATGGCATGCTTGCGCCAGCCGTTCGCGAGCGCCGGATAGTGGAAATCCAGACAATTACGACAAGACGCCTCACGCCGCCCGTGATGTGCATGCTGGCCATCGGCACCAGCCTGCCTTTCTTTCTCTGGCACTGGGTGCACTTCACCGGGCTGCTCGGCCAGCCCGGCCTGGAAGCGGTCACCCGCCCCGGCGTGCTCGCCGGACTCAACGCCCTGGTGCTCGCCGCCGCCATCGCCGACGTGCTGCTCCTGCTCTGGCTGTGGCCGCAGCGCCACCGGCCCGGGCCGCTGCCGCGCACCGCCGTGCTGGTCGTGCTGGTGCAGGTCACGGCCTATTGCGGCATGGGCATCGCCTTCGGCGCGTTGACCTCGCCCTTCACCACCATCTTCATCAGCGCCATTGCCGTTGGTCTCGCCCTGCTCGGCCGGCGGCCCACCGCGATCGGCTTTGCCTTTGCCTTCGTGGCGATCACCCTGAACGACTGGCTGGTGATGGCCGGCGTCGTGCCCTATGCGCCGGCGCTGGTGCCCGGCACCTTCCGTGACGGGCAGGCGGTGGCGTGGTGGGCGCACTGGCAGGACTTCGTGTACTTCTTCGCCCTCGTGCTGGGCGTGGGCCTCATGGTCTCGCTCTTCGCCTACCTCGATCGCCAGCGCGAGCTGCTGGAGGCGCTGTCGTGCACCGACGGCCTGACGCAGCTCGCCAACCGCCGCCATTTCATGGAGCGCCTCGCCATCGAGCAGCATCGCCGCGAGCGCTACAACGTTCCCTACTGCCTGGTGCTCGGCGACGCCGACCATTTCAAGCGCATCAACGACAGCTTCGGCCACCACACCGGCGACGAAGTCCTGAAGCACATCGGCCGCCTGCTGGCCGGCGGCCTGCGCGTGCCCGGCGACGTTGCCGCCCGCATCGGTGGCGAGGAGTTCGCGCTGTTGCTCACCGACTGCCGCGAGGCCGAGGTCGCCAGCGTGTGCGAGCGCCTGCGCAGCCAGCTCGCCGGGCAGGAGTTCGAGATCGACGGACACCGCGTGCGCGCCACCATGAGCATGGGCGCGGTGGAATGCCGCGGCGGCAGCGCCGAGGCGGCGCTGAAGGCGGCCGATGCCAACCTCTACCGCGGCAAGCACGAGGGCCGCGACCGCGTCGTGGTGACCGTGCAGGAGGACGTGTCGTGAAGCGCTGGCTGCGTCGCTGGGGCCGCGCCAGCGGCCGTGCCTTCAACTGGCTCGAGGAGCAGCTCAACCTGCGCCACACCACCGCCGGCTGCCTGTTCATCGCGCTGGTGGCGCTGCCCTTCATCTTCGTGCTCTGGCTCATGGACGTGGTGGCGCTGCTCGATCCCGATGCTGCGCAGTTCTATCGCCCGGCCATGCTCCGCTTCGCCTTCGTGCAGGAGTCGCTGGCGCTGCTGACCTATGCCGGCGTCGTCGCCTACTGCCTGCCGCGCGCGCGCTCGACACGGCCGCGGCCCTGGCTGGCCTACGGCTTCATCACCATCGTGCTGATCGGCGCCGCCGACCTCACCATCCTCTACGGCCACAAGGACACGCCGCTGCCGCTGATCTTCCTCGCCAGCGTCGTGCTGGTGCGCATGTGGTTCCCGCTGCGCGTCGTGCTGCCGGGGCTGCTGGCCAGCGTCGCCATGCTGGCCACGGCCGAATACCTCATCCGCAGCGGTCGCCTGCCCTATGCGCCGCTGCTCGCGCGCCCCGTCGTCGACGGCATGCCCCTGGCCTGGTGGTGGGACATCTGGCTGCGCGTGATCTTCGACATGGCCGTGCTGTTCTTCTCGACCATGATGTTCTTCATGTTCGCCATCATGGGGCGGCGCACGCGCGCGCTGGAACGGCTGGCGCACACCGACACCCTGACCGGCCTGCTCAACCGCGCCTCCTTCATGCACCGGCTGGCCGAGGAGAGCGCGCGCCAGGCGCGCAACCGCCGCCCCTTCTGCGTGATGATGTGCGACCTCGACCACTTCAAGGAGATCAACGACCGCTTCGGCCACCCGGCCGGGGACCTGGTGCTGGCCCGGCTCGGCACACTGCTGCGCGACAGCGTGCGCCAGCCGCTCGACATCCCGGCCCGTCTCGGCGGCGAGGAGTTCGCCGTG
>JAJNDL010000417.1 GCA_021156385.1 Moraxellaceae bacterium
CTGGATTGGCCAGTGCCGTGCCCATCTCCAGGCGGTAGGGTTGCAGACGGTCGAGCGGGCGCAGCAGGCCGTAGAGGCCGGACAGGATGCGCAGGTGACACTGCGCGAAGGCGTGGTCATCGGCCGTGAAGGTCCAGGCTTCCATGCCCTCGTAGACATCGCCCCGGAAGGCCAGGACGGCGGCGCGCGAGTTGCGCGCCGTGAAACGCGGCGACCATTCCGCGAAGCGGGCGACATTGAGCGCGGCGAGCGTGTCGCTGATGTCCATGAGCTGCGCCACGTCCGGGACGGAAAGGTCGCGCAGCAGGCCGACCAGCGCCTGGCTCTGCTTCACGAAGGCGGGCGTGGTCAGCGGTAGGTCCGGAACCTGACTCTCGTAGTCCAGCGTTTTCGCCGGGGAAAGGACGGGGGCGCCTGTTCTGCAAAGGCCGCCATTCTAGCCTCAGCCATGCGCGGCCGTTAGACTCCTGACGCTTACGGAGGCCCATTCGATGTCATTCATGCACCTGGAGAAGCGTGGCGCAGTTTTTGTGCTGACCCTCACCAACGGCGACCAGGACAACACCTTCAATCCCGACGTCCTGGCGGAATACCACCAGGTTCTCGACCGCATCGAGGACCATCCCGACAATGCCGCCCTGCTCATCACCAGCAACCACCCCAAGACCTTCTGCAACGGCATCGACCTGCCCTGGCTGCTCACGCAGACGCCGGAAGGTTTCCAGGAATTCGTGCACCAGCTCGAGAACGTACTGCTGCGCATTGCCCTGCTCGACCTGCCGGTGATCGCCGCCATCAATGGCAACTGCTACGCGGGCGGCGCCATCCTCGCCTCGGCCTGCGATTTCCGCTTCATGCGCGAGGACAGGGGCCGTTTCTGCTTTTCGGAAGTGAATATCAAGATTCCCTTTACACCGCTCATGGTCGACATCATCCAGCTGCTGCCGGATGCGCAGGCGCTGCGCGACCTGGCGCTTACCGGCAAGGCGGTGGGCGGCATCGAGGCCTACAAGATGAAGGTGGCCGACCGCATCTTCGGCGAGGCCACGCTCCACTCCGAAGCGCTGGCCTTCGCCGAAACCATGGCGGAAAAGCACCGCGCCACCTATGCCACCATCAAGCACACCCTGCGTTCGCGCCTTGTCACAGAGGCACAGGCGCGCGGACTGCATCGTGCCTGAGCTCGTCGCAGAACAGCCTGTGGCGCTGTCGACGCGGGTTACCCGCGTGCTGGCGGGCAATCCCGGCTTCATGACGGGGCCCGGCACCAACAGCTACCTGATCGGCACGCGCGACATCGCGGTGCTCGATCCGGGACCGGCACTGTCCGCCCATGTGGATGCGCTGCTGGAAGCCGCCAACCTGACCGGTGGCCGCATCCGCTGGATCGTCCTGACGCATACGCACCAGGACCACGCGCCGGCAGCCATCGAGCTGCAGCGGCGCACCGGCGCGGAAATCCTCGGACAGTCGCCATTGCCCGGCGATCCGGCCCAGGCCACGCTGCGGGTAGACCGGGAGATTGCCCATGGCACGGTACTGAAGACGGACGAGTTCACGTTGCGCGCGCTGCACACGCCGGGCCACGTCGGCAACCACCTCTGCTACCTGCTGGAAGAAGAGAAGCTGCTGTTCAGCGGTGACCACCTGATCAACGGCTCCACCGTCGTGATCATCCCCCCGTCGGGCCATATGGGCGACTACCTGCGCTCGCTGGACATGCTGCGTCATGAAGACATTGCCGTCATCGCACCAGGGCACGGCGACGTGATCGGAAATGCACAGGCGCTGGTGCAGTTCACCATTGCGCATCGCCTCGCGCGCGAACGGAAGGTCATGGAAAAGCTGGGAGCCACACCCCGGTCACTGCAGGAACTGACGCCGCAGGTCTACGACGATGTGAGCCAAGCCCTGCATCCGGTCGCGCAGTATTCGCTGCACGCGCACCTCATAAAGCTGGCGGAGGATGGCTTGGTGCTGGAAGAGGAGAATGGCTGGCGCCTGGCTTGAGGCGCCAGCCAGAGAAAGCCGGTCCGGCTCCTGCTACTGCTGCTGCCGGCCACGCGAGCCCGAACGCTGCTCCTGCTGCTCGGTGTGCTTCACATAATCCTTCTCGCGCTCCTGCCGCATGTCCTCCCGGTCGTGATGGCTCGGACTGCGCGGCTTGTGCGGTCCGCGACCCTGCGGTTCTGGCTTGGTCATGGTGCATCTCCTTGAAATCAGCCAATGGACAACGCATCACTCTATGCCCGGAAAAACTCCCGCGAGAAGACTTTCTGTTTTAAATCGATTTATTCGGTAAACAGACCTCCCTTTTCGTAAACCTCACTCGCACGGGCCCAGCCATGCGGCAAATAAAAAGCCCGCCATGCGGCGGGCTTTTTATTGAAGCAACTGCTTCAGATCTTGCTGGTCAGTTCCGGCACGATCGTGAAGAGATCACCCACGATGCCGTAGTCGGCCACCTGGAAGATCGGCGCTTCTTCATCCTTGTTGATCGCAACAATCACCTTGGAGTCCTTCATGCCGGCCAGGTGCTGGATGGCGCCGGAGATGCCGACGGCCACGTACAGCTGCGGCGCGACGACCTTGCCGGTCTGACCGACCTGCATGTCGTTGGGCACGAAGCCGGCGTCCACGGCGGCACGCGAGGCACCAACGGCGGCACCGAGCTTGTCGGCCAGGGCATAAAGGATGTTGAAGTTTTCACCGTTGCCCATGCCACGGCCGCCGGAGACGACGA
>JAJNDL010000418.1 GCA_021156385.1 Moraxellaceae bacterium
GAACCCTTACGCCTCGCCGGCCCTGGGTGACTACACCGGGCTGCCGCCCCTGTTCGTCACGGTATGCGAGCACGAATGCCTGCGCGACGATGCCTATGCAGTGCAGGCCAAGGCCTTGGCCGCCGGGGTTCCGGTGACGCTGCTGGCGCGCCCGGACCTGATGCATGTGTGGCCGATCTTCGTGCCACTGTTGCCGGAGGCCCGTGAAGACCTGCAGCGCGTGGTCAATTTCATTCGCGGCGCCGGTCGCGGACGCTGACTCCCGGGCCGTCCGGACAGCGCAAAGAAAAAGAGCGGCCAAGGCCGCTCTTTTTGTTTTCTGCCGGCAGGTCAGCCGATCGCCGCCTTGCCGAGTGCGGCAAAGCCGAAATGCTGGACCAGCTTGTTCTGGATGGATTTGCGGATGGTGCGGATTTCCAGCTCGGAAAGCACGATGCGGTGCAGGTGCAGCATGGGCATGGACTGCTTGAACTCGCGCAAGTCGCCCTTGGCCAGCACGGGCAGGAAAGGCACGTTGGCGCCCAGCTTGCTCTGGATGAAGTTCAGGCCGACACCCAGCGGCATGGGGCGGCGCTGGCCGTTGCTGAGCGGCACCAGCAGCTGCAGCTTGCCTTCCGCGTCGGGCGCAATGAAGAGGCTGGTCTGCACGACGGCGTCGGCATTGATGTGGCTGAAGGTATCGTGGAAGGCGTGCGGATTGGGCAGGATGATGAGCTTACGCTTGTCGTCATCCGGCACGATGATTTCGTAGTTGGTATAGAGCTGCTCCACCGGCGGCGAATAAACACACAGCGACTGCTGGAAGCGCATGACGAAGCGCGTGGCGCGATCATGGTCGTTCAGCTTGTCCAGGTTCCAGACCAGGTGTTCGTTTTGGATGATGTCGCTCATAGGCTGTCCTGACGCGAATCTTCTACACAGGAATATCGGGAATAGCGTCAAGCAGCCTCCCTTCACCCATGTTCAAGGGCAAGCCTGCGGGGACTAACGGACTTTGGCGCCGACAAGCACGCCGCGCCCGATCGCGACGCTCAAAAAAACGCCAAGCGCCATTTTCATGCCCCAAGCCTCCGGCATCCGCTATGCTCCACCCCTCACGCCAAGGCAGGCATTGCCGCCACGACTCTGGAGAAGACCATGCATACCACCGCCCAGGCCCTGCTGGAGGCCCATACCCGCCACGTCATGTCACAGCTCTCGGGGAAGGCACTCGATGCGCTGATCGCGGAAGAAGTTGCCCAGGCCTGCGACTGGCTCGCCGCCCGGCCCGTGACGGCGCTGGCCGATGCGCAGCGCGTCACCGACTTCCTGCTCCGCAACGTCTTCGCGATCACGCCCAGCGAGCGCCTGCTCGACCAGATCGGCACGCTGGCCACCAAGGCCCTCAAGAGCCCGCTGAATGCCAAGACCCGCGTCGACGCCATCCTGTCCGCGGATGATTACGCAATGATCGCCGACCGTATCATCGCCCTGGAGGACGTGCGCACGGAGCTCGTCCATGCCGTGATGCAGAACCACGAGATCACGCACCTCATTTCCGACATCATCTACAACGGCATCAAGAACTACCTGGCCGAGAACAGCAAGCTCGCCAACAAGGTGCCCGGCGTCGGCTCGCTGCTCAAGGTGGGCAAGGGCATGATGGAAAAGATGGGCACCGACAGCATGGTCGAGAACGCCCTCAAGAATTACGTGCGCCACAACACCCGTGCCACCATGGAGATGAGCGAGCGCCTGGTGCTGCAGGCCCTGGAATCGCACAAGCTCAAGGCGACGTCGCAGAAGATCTGGCAGCACGTCCATGCCAAGCATCTCGACATCGCTACGAAGCACGTCAGCGAAAAGCAGGTGCGCGAGGTCGTGGAGATCGGCGAAGCCCTCTGGAACCACTTCCGCCAGACCAAGTACGCGCATGCGCTGCTCGGCGAGCTCGTCGAGGCCTGGTTCGCGAAGTGGGGCGGCGAGCCCGCGCTGACCGTGCTCGAGACCATCGGCCTCGACCGCCAGCGCCTGCCCGGCGAAGTGAAGCTGTTCCTGGAGCCGCTGCTGGCGGAACTGGTCACTTCCGGCCAGCTCGAGGCCCGCGTGCGCGTGCATCTGGAGGCTTTCTACGGCTCCAAGGAAGTCAGCGGCATTTTGGGCGGCTGAACGCTGCAGGCGATGAAAAAGAGGGCTTTTCAGCCCTCTTTTTCATCGCGGTAGGAATCATTCCTTCAGGTCGGCCAGCGCCTGCCGCACGCCTTCGGCATAGTCCGGGTCAATGCGGCGGAAGTGCTCCATCTGCACGGCCAGGATGTCATCCGGCACGCATCTGATGTGCCGCGCGATGTTGCCGAACAGCTTTTGCTGCTGGATTTCGCTCATCCGGTGGAACAGCGCCGCCGGCTGGCTGTAGTAATCGCTGTCGATGCGGTGGTCGTAGCGGTCGACGAGACCCATCAGTTCCATGGCCGGCTCTGCCGCTTCCGGCGACTCGGCGTAATCGCCGAAACGGTTGGGCTGGTAGTTCACGCGCCCGCCGCCATTGCCGTCGACGCGCCCGGTGCCATCGCGATGTGCGCTGGCGAAGGGGCAGCGCGGCGCATTCACCGGAATCTGGTGATGGTTGATGCCGAGACGGTAGCGGTGCGTGTCGCCGTAGCTGAAGAGGCGCCCCTGCAGCATGCGGTCCGGCGAGTAGCCGATGCCCGGCACGACGTTGGCCGGCGTGAACGCGGCCTGCTCCACATCCGCAAAATAGTTTTCCGGATTGCGGTTGAGCTCGAGCACGCCGACTTCGATCAGCGGAAACTCTTTC
>JAJNDL010000419.1 GCA_021156385.1 Moraxellaceae bacterium
GCCGTTGGCCTTGAAGTAGTTGCCGATGGAGCCGATGGCGTCGACCGGATTGTTGATGAGGTCGCGCCGGCCGTCGCCGTCGAAGTCCACGGCGAGGTGACGCCAGCTCGAGGGCATGAACTGCGGAAAGCCCATGGCGCCGGCATAGGAGCCGTAGGTGGAGAGCGGGTCCAGGCCGTTTTCCTTCGACAGCACCAGGAATTCGCGGAGTTCCTTGCGAAAGAAGGGAGCGCGCGGCGGATAGTCGAAGCCCAGCGTGGCCAGGGCATCGATGACGCGGTTGCGTCCCTTGTTGCCACCGTATTTCGTTTCAACGCCGAGGATGCCGAGGATCATCTCGGGCGGCACGCCGTAGGTCTGCTCGGCGCGCTCCAGCACGTCGGCATGCTGGCGCCAGAATTCCACGCCTTTCTGCACGCGCTCCGGCGTCAGGAAATTCGGGTAATAGTCCTTCCATTCCTTGGTGCTCTCGGCCGGGCGCGCGATGGCCTTGAGCACGCCTTCCTCGCGCGAGACCTGCGCGAACAGCGCGTCCAGCTCGCCGGGCGCATAGACCTTTTCGCGCTCGAGCTGCTCGATCACGCCGCGCAGCTCTTCATAGGCCAGGAAATCTCCGTCGGCACGGGCCTGCGGCGACTGTGCGCAGAAGGAGCCGAGGATGACGCAGAGCAGGGTTTTCAGCATGGGCTAGCTACCTGGGCCGGGCCCGCCTGTTTCGGGCGGACGGAATCAGCCGATCAGTTTCTTGTGGGTCTGGATGGACATGAGGATGCCCATGCCGGACAGCAGGGTGATGATGGCGGTGCCGCCATAGCTGATGAAGGGCAGGGGCACACCCACCACCGGCAAGATGCCGCTCACCATGCCCATGTTCACGAATACGTACACGAAGAACGACAGGGTAATGGCGCCCGCCAGCAGGCGGCTGTAGGTGTCCTGTGCCGTGCTGGCGATGAACAGGCCGCGGCCGAGGATGACGAGATAGAGCACCAGCAGCACGAACACGCCGATGAGGCCGAACTCTTCCGAGTAGGCCGCGATGATGAAGTCGGTGTGGCCTTCCGGCAGGAACTCGAGGTGCGACTGCGTGCCGTTCAGCCAGCCCTTGCCGATGATGCCGCCCGAACCGATGGCGGTCTTGGACTGCAGGATGTTCCATCCGGTGCCGAGCGGGTCCGATTCCGGATCGAAGAGGGTGAGGATGCGCTGGCGCTGGTAGTCGTGCAGGAAGCTCCAGCCTACGGGTGCGAGTGCGGCGAACAGGCCCACGGCGGTCCCGATCATCCACCAGGGCAGGCCTGCCATGAACAGCACGAAGAAACCGGCGCCGGCCACCAGGATGGAGGTGCCGAGGTCGGGCTGCTCGGCAATCAGCGCCCAAGGGATGCCGATCAGCAGCAGCGTCACCACCACCACGCCAAAGGAGGGCGGTAGGACGCGTGCGGCCAGGAACCACGCCACCATCATCGGCATGGCGAGCTTCATGAATTCCGAGGGCTGCACGCTGCCGATGCCGGGCAGGTCCAGCCAGCGCTGCGCGCCGAGGCGCACCTCGCCGAACACCGCCACGGCGAAGAGCAGGCCGACGCCGCCGACGTAGAACCAGGGCGATATCGCCTGGTAGGTGCGCGGCGGAAGGATCGGATCGAGGTGCAGGAAACGCCAGGGGTCGAACTTGCGCTTGAACTGGCTGCCGTCACGCGGCATGTGGCGCAGGAAACGGTCTTGCGTGCTCATTCGTCGGCCTCGTGGGCAGCGGCGGGCGCGGGCGGCTCGGGCACCACGCCGGTCAGTTCATAGTCGAAGAGGGCTTTCGCGATCGGTGCCACGGAGGAGCCATGCTTGCCGTTCTCCACGAGCACGGCCACGGCAATCGTCGGGTTGTCGGCGGGAGCGAAACCGATGAACCAGCCATGGTCCCAGAAGCGCTCGTCGATGCTCTTCTCGTCGTACTTCGCGCCCTGCTTGATGCCCTTCACCTGCGCGGTGCCGGTCTTGCCGGCCATTTCGTAGCCCTTGACCTTGTAGCCGGTGGCGCGTGCGGTGCCGCCGTCGCCATGTACCACGTCGCGCATCGCCGTGCGCATCAGGCCCCAGTCTTCAGGCTTGCCGTTGAAGGGCACCTTGTAGTCCGGATGGTTGCCGGCGTCGTATTTCTTGGGGCCGGTGGTGGTCTTCAGCAGGTGCGGGCGCACGTGCTGGCCGCCATTGGCAATGATGGCGGTGGCCATGGCGAGCTGCAGCGGCGTCGCCGTGAAATAGCCCTGGCCAATGCCGACCGACATCATCTCGCCGCGATACCACGGCGCGCCGAAGCGCTTGCGCTTCCAGGCCACCGAGGGCAGCGAGCCGCGCTTCTCGTCGATGAGGTCGATACCGGTCTTCTCGCCGAAGCCGAAGTGCTTCATCCACTCGTGGAAGCGGTCCACGCCCATGCGGTCGGAGAGCGTGTAGAAGTAGGTGTCGCAGGACTGCACGATGGCGCGGTGCATGTCGACGATGCCGTGCCCGCCCTTTTTCCAGTCGCGGAACTGGTGCGAATCGCCCGGCAGGTGGAAGAAGCCCGGGTCGGCGATGCGCCAGTTCCAGTCGACGATGTTGTAGTGCAGGAAGCCCAGCGCTTCCATGGGCTTGATGGTCGAGCCCGGCGGATAGATGCCCTGCAGCGCGCGGTTGTAGAGCGGGCGGTCGATGTGGTCGCGGTATTCGGAGTAGATCCGGTAGGGGATGCCGCCCACGAAGTGGTTGGGATCGAAGCTCGGATTGCTGACGAAGGCGAGCACGCCACCGGTGCGCGGGTCGATGGCGACCACGGCGCCGCGGCGGCCGGCGAGCTGGTCGTGCGCGATCTTCTGCAGCTGGTAGTCCAGATGCAGGTTGAGGTCATTGCCGCGCACCGGTGGTGTGCGCTTGAGCACGCGGATGAGCTTGCCGTGCGCGTTGGTTTCCACGTGCTGGTAGCCGACCCTGCCGTGCAGCAGGTGCTCGTAGTATTTCTCGATGCCGATCTTGCCGATCAGGTTGGTGCCGGCGTACTCGACCGGGTCCAGCGTCTCCTGTTCCTTTTCGGAGATGCGCGATACGTAGCCGATGGCATGCGCGAACAGGTCGCTGTACGGGTAGTAGCGCGACAGTTCGACGTTGACGTTGACGCCCTGCAGCTCGTGCTTGATCTCGGAGTAGCGTGCGATGTCCGCCTCGGTCAGGCGCAGCTTGACCGGCACCTCCTCGAACTTGCGCGAGGCCTTGAGGCGCGAGCGGAAGCGCTTGATGTCCTCCGGCGTGAGCTCGAGCACCGGCGTCAGGCGATCGAGCATGGCGTCGACGCTCTCGATCTGCTGGCGGTTGATGGTCAGCGTGAAGGTCGGGCGGTTGTCGGCGAGCAGCACGCCCTTGCGGTCGTAGATGAAACCGCGTGGCGGCGAGATGGCCTCGAGATGCACGCGGTTGTTTTCGGACATGGTCGAATAGATTTCGTATTCGACCACCTGCAGGTAGTAGTAGCGGCTGACGAGCACGCCGAACATGGCCAGCACGAAGAGCGCTGCGACGGTGGCCCGGCGGCGGAACAGGGCGGCTTCCTGCTGGTTGTCCTTTAGCGTGAAGGGGTCTTTATTGAACGGCATGAGTCATGGGGGCGCTGGGAGCGGCGATTTTCCGTAAGGCAGCCGGTAAAAGCCATATCGTATTTTGTTGGTAGTGTGTCACGCCAACAGCTTGTTCCGGGTGAATGCGTTGCATTCTGTTAAGGCATGAGCGCCAAAAGACAGCCTAGCGATGGTAGGGATGGCCCTTGAGCAGGCTCCACGCCCGGTACAGCTGCTCGGCCACTACGATGCGCACCAGCGGGTGCGGCAGCGTCAGGCGGGACAGCGACCATTT
>JAJNDL010000420.1 GCA_021156385.1 Moraxellaceae bacterium
CGGAGGCTGCCGTCGAGACCAGCATGCCGGTCTCGCCCAGCGCCGTGGTGATGGTGATGCGGATGCGGTCCTCGTCCTCGACCAGGAGGATCTGCAGCCCCTGCATGGATACGTTCATCTAGTCCTCGTCCGTGGTCACAGCGGCCTCCCGCGCCAGGCTGGGAGGCTCTGCGGAAACAGGCAGCGTGAAACTCGCCGACAGGCCGCCTTCGGCAGCAGCGGCCAGCCGGATGTGGCCGCCGTGAGCTTCGACGATGCTGCGGCAGATGGTCAGGCCGATGCCGCCACCGGCGACGCCGGCATGCAGCCGCACGAAAGGCTCGAACACTTTTTCGCGCAACTCTTCCGGAATGCCCTCGCCCTCGTCGCTCACCGTTACCTCGATGCAGTCCGCGAATGTCCGTGCCGCCAGCCAGACGCGCCCGCCGGCGGGGGAGTATTTCACGGCGTTCTCGAGCAGGTTGATGATGACACGCTCGATGAGCACGCTGTCGCAGCGCACGAAAGGCAGGTCGCGCGGCACCTGCACGATGATCTCGTGGCTACTGGTGCGGCGGCGCAGCTCGGCGACCGCGCTGCCGACCATCTCCTCCAGCGCCTCCCACTCGCTCGCAATCAGGAGGTCGCCGCCCTGCAGCCGGGCCATGTCGAGCAGGTTCTCCACGAGATGCAGCATGTGGTGGGCCTCGTCGTGGATGACTGCGCGCAGGCGCTGCTCCGCCTCCGGCGAAAAACCGGCATCGCGGTGCAGCAGGCTGGAGGAAGCACCGATGATGGAGGCAAGCGGCGTGCGCAGGTCGTGCGACAGCGTGCTCAGGATGCTGTTGCGCAGCGATTCCTTCTGGATCTGCACCTTCTTCTGCTGGATGCGCCGGCGCAGCGCGATGCGCTCCAGCGCCTGGGTGCACTGCTTGGCCATGCTGGCGAGGAACTCGCGCTGCTCGCGTGCCGAGATCCGTGCTGCCGGCGCATCCAGCAGCAAGTCGAACCGGGTTTCGCCCTCGATGGTGAGCGGCAGCGTCACCTGCAGCCGTCCGCCCGGCAACGCGATGTCGGCAACGCTGCCCGGCCCGGCTGCCGGCCGGATCTCGACATCGCCCTGGAAGGCAGCGGCGACATGCCGCCGCGTGCTCGCCAGCACGTCGTCCTCGGTCTGGCTGCCCGCGAGCTCGTCCGAGAACACATAGAGCACTGCAGTGCGCGCCTCACGCTCTTCCGACTCGACGGCTTTCTGGCGCAGCCGCCCGGCCAGCGAGCCGATGATGCCCGCCGTGAACAGCATGACGGCAAGCGCGAACAGATACGCGTAGCCGACTGCCCTGATCTCGAAGTTCTGCGGACGGTACGACGTGTCGTAATGGATATTGAGGAAGAGGAGGACGCTGAGCAGGCCGGCCAGAAAAGCGGGGCCGCGCCCCAGCAGGAAGGCCACCAGCACAACGCCCAGCATGTAGACCATGAACACGCCGGTGCGGTCCAGGTACGGCTGCTTGAGCTGGGCCACCAGCACCGCCAGGAAGATGACGGGCACGGCGATCAGATAATTCTTCAGTGCCCTGAGAAAGGAGTGGGTGTTCATGGCCTGCGGGCTTTCCGTGCGTGGCTACTGCCACGCCAGTCGCGTCCGTTCCCGGTTGGTTGACGGAGCCGGCGCCGAGCATAACGGTCCGGCCTGCGCCAGGAAGCGCCGTCGTCAGAATTTACATCTTCCTTACTTGAGGCTCCGCGGGCAACCGCAAATGACCGGCCCTGTTCGTATCGTGCCCCTGCAGACCGTCCCCGCAGCGAATCTTTCCACCCGCTCCCGGCCGCACTGGCGGCAGGCGACGTCTTCCGGCGCGGACGCCACACCGGTCGCGATGCGCTTCAGTGACGGCGCTGCAGGAACTGCAGCGCCTCCTGCAGAACGATGCCACCGAATACGTCGACAACGATACGGTTGAGCTTGCCCTCGACAAACTCCTCGCGCGTGCAGCCCACCGCACTGTTCTCTTCACCCTCGTACGAGGTCACGTACACCTTCTCGTCGGTGATCTCGAGCGCGTCGACACGCGAGCCTTTCTGACGCGTCCAGGATTTCAGGATCACTTCCCCACCTCCATCCGGGTGAACCCTGTGCCGCCCGGCGGGCCGGGCCCGGAATCAGGATAGGGGAAATTGCGCGCCGTGCACGACGGCCACGGCCCGGCGCGCCGCAGCGGGCCACTGTCGCAGGCAACACCTGGCGGACAGGCGGATGCGCACACGGCAGGCGCTGCAGCGTACACCGGGCCCCTGTTGCGAAAGGGAGGCCGGCCTGCCGGGTACGGAACCGGCACGAGCGGTTCGGACCGTGACAGCGCGGCCCGCGCGCACTCAGACGCTGCGCCGCGCGAGTTCCCCGGCCGGCACCGGCGCAGGCCGGGTGACGGTGTCATGGGCACGCCGGTCCGCGGGCTTGAGCAGTTCCGCGGCCAGCGGAGCAGTTCCGCGGCCAGCGCGGCGAAGCGGGTCTGGAAGGCGGCCAGCGTCCACTGCCCGAAGAGCGTGTGCCCGCCCTCGTAGCATTGCTCCTGGTATTCCTGCTGCGTCGTCACATAGCCCATGTAGTCGTTGCAGTAGGTGCAGATCAGCACCTGCCGGATGCCGCGCCCGCGCAGGGCTTCCTGCACGGTGGCGACGAGGCGTGCGCCGGCCGTGGTGGTGAATTCGCCGGGACAGCAGACCAGCGCCAGTCCGCCCAGCACGACGATCTGCAGCGGCAGCACCGTGGGCACGAAGGGGCTTTCCTGCAGCGCGCCGGCGCGCACCTGGCGCTTGAGTTCCTTCACCAGCGGGTCCGCCATGCCCGGCACGGGAATGCGGTCGAGTGGCCGCCCGAGAATGAGCTTGCGGCCCGCCTCGATCAGGATGTCCTTGTTGCCCTGCGCGGCGTAGAGCCGGCGGTAATACGCCTGCTCGTGCGCGCTTGCGCCCTGGCCGTCCAGGCGTTTGCGTTTCAGCGCGGCGGCGAGCGCCGCGGCGCCCAAGCCGAGCAGCGCCGGCATGCCGGGCCCGTCGACGCGGGTGCCGCGCGCGAAAGCCACGCCGTGGCATGGTGCGCTGGTCCAGGCTTCGGCATTGCCGTCGGCGAACCGCGGCTCGGCGCGAATGGCCGTGAAATCGACATAGGTCAGGATGGCGTCGATGCCGCCCGACACGGCTTCTTCCTTCTCCGGTGCCAGCAGCCCCAGCGCATGGTTGCTCTGGTAGCGGCCGTTCTGCACGGCATAGGCGTATTCCGCATCGCCCGAGATGCGGCGCCGGCGTACGACATCGCCGGGTCCGTGGTAATGCGGCGAGACATCGCCGGCCGTGCCCTGCGCGAAGATCGCCACGGGC
>JAJNDL010000421.1 GCA_021156385.1 Moraxellaceae bacterium
TAGATGCCCTCGCGCGTGAGGCCCTGCCGCCTGGCAAAGCCGCTCGAGGCCGCGCGCGCACCGGCCCACATGCCTTCGTCGACCTGGTCCGCGCGCATCGCGGTGCTGGTCAGCCGCGTCACGCAGCTGCCCCGGCTCTCCAGGCTGTAGCCCTCCATCTTTCCGAACAGCGCGACCTCGACCGTCGTTACCTTGGGCGTGCCCTCCATGCGGCAGCCGAGGCGCGCCATGTCGTCGGTCGTGACGTGCAGGCGCGCGATCTCGCCGGAGGTCGCCACGGATGGCGTGACGTCGACGAAGAGCCCGAGCAGCTTGCAGGTGTGGAAGACCGCCGTGCCGACCAGCAGGAAGAGGGCAAGGATGACAAGCTTTTTCATGACGCAGTTCCCTTGTCTTTTTGCCGGAAAGGTTCGCCGGTGCTCAGTCGCCGGCCAGCAGCCGTGACGGGTCCAGGAAGAACATCTTCTTCCAGCCCTGGGTTTCGCCGCTGGCGCGCCAGGGCAGCGGCAGCAGCGAGATCACGGCGTAAGTAGTAGTGCACGCGCCAGCGCGGCCCCAGCACGCCCACGACATTGCCGCCCATGGGCAGCTGCTCCTCGAAGATCACGATGCCGGGCGTGGCCGCGAGCACCGACACGCCTTCGCGCGCGAAGATGTCGATGCCCTTGTGCACGCCGGAGCGGCCCCAGGGTTCGTACCAGAACGAGCGCGGGTGCCAGTCGCTGCGGTCCGCGGCCTGTACCGGGATCAGGGCACGCTCGGGCAGCAGGAAGCCGGCGGCGAACACCGCCAGCACTGCGAGGCCAAGCCGGTAGCGGGTTTTCACGATGCGCGTTCCTTTGGCATGCCCGGTGCTTCGTGACGGCGGATCAGGTCCGCCTGTCTTCCGGATGCAGGCTGTTGTACCAGCGCTTCCATTCTTCCGGGAACAGGCAGGACTCGAGGATGAAGCGGCGCAGCTCGTATTGCTCGGCCGGTCTCTCGACCTGGTATTCCCAGTTGGTGAGTTCGTCGACGAGGCTGTCGGGAAAGATTTCCTTCGGCGTGTCCTTGAAGACGGTGCGGAAGTTGGCGCGCGCCTGCTCCGCGCTCAGGCCCTTCTCCTTGTGGCGCTGCGCGAAGAACTGGATGTCGGTGCGCGCGAAGCAGACCGACGCGGCCTTGGTGTTCCTGGCGACCGGCAGCTTCAAACGCTCGGCACAGGCATAGAAGCGGTCCGCCGCGAAGGCCGCGTAATGGCTGACGGTCTTGTCGCGGATGCCGGCATGCAGCGCCTCGATCGCCTGGCGCTGCAGCTCGCCCAGGCCGTTCTGCTCAAGCAGCTTTTCCCGGGTCTCGCCGAACAGCAGGGCCTGGCGGCCGAGGTCCGTGGCAACGAAGCCCTCGAGCTCGCATTGCTCGAAGGCCGGCGCGCGCAGGAACGTGACGACGGGCACGGGCGCGGCCACCTCGCCCCGGCGCGCTTTCGCGCTGCAGCCGCCGAGGACGACAGGCAGGCAGCAGGCCAGCAGGAAAATGCATCGGTGCATTGTCATTCCTTCTTGTTGTTGTCGGTCGACGTATCGCTCTTCACGGCGCCCTTCGCATCGCTTTTCGCCTCCGCCGGGGCAGCACGCTGCACGCCGACCTTCACCGTCAGCACCCACTGCGGCGGCATGCCGGGCAGCTCGCGACAGCGCCCCTGCGGGGCCACCAGCAGCGTCAGGCTGTCTTCCTGGCCGGCAACCCTGAGTTGCTTGTAGCGCACGCCGCAGTCCGGCGCCGCCAGCTCGGGGTTCTGGCGCAGCAGCATGGCCCTGATGTCGCCGGCAGGCTCGACGAAGGGTTCGTTCCGGGCCGCGTCGATGGCCAGCATGATGGCGACGCGGTCCGCATCGGGCGCGGGCGCCGGGGGCTCTTCCGCCACGGCCGGCGCCGCGGCGAGCAGCGCCACGAGGACAACAGGCAGTTTCATACGACTCCACCGCCCCTGCCGCGCGCGGACGCCGCTACAGGTGGCTGAAAAATACGGGGGCATGTTGCCAGCGGTCGTGCAGGCCGTCGACATGGACGATGTTCAGCTGCGCCAGCTCTGCCTCCCTGATGCCCTCGAGGCAGCCGAGGTTGACGCCGTACATCCTGCCGATGGGCGTCTCCGTGCCGATGCCGAAGGCGCGCACGCCGCAGTGCCGGCAGAAATAGTGCTCGTTCTTGCGCGTGTTGAAGAGATATTTCGTCAGCTCCGCCTCGCCGCCGAGCAGGCGGAAGCCGCCCTCGCGCGCCACCGCCGGCCAGAAGCGCGTGCGGCGGCAGATCGAGCAGTTGCAGCGGTAGGTGGGCTCCGCGAGGTCGAGGTCGGCCTCGAAGGTGACGGCGCCGCAATGGCAGCTGCCCCTGTAGGTTTTCAGCATGTGCCGCGCTCCTGTCCGGGTTCGGCGGAGCTCAGGCCTTCGCCCAGCCCGCCGCATTGCTGAAGGTTTCGTAGCTGACGTCGGTCTCGAAGTAGCCGACTTCCTCGCCGGTTTTCAGCTCGTGCGCCGACGCGGCCAGCTCGAGCAGCGCCTCGAACTCGAGGTCCTCGGGGAACGCGGCCGGATCGGCCAGCACTTCCTCGAAATACTCCCGCCCGTTGGCCACCACGCAGCAGCGGGCATACAGGAAGACATCGGCGGAAAAGTCGGAGTCCTCGTCTTCGTAGGCGCCCTCGCCCATATGCCGCGCATGCGCCATGGTGTCGAGCGCATGCAGCTTGTGGCAGAGAATGTTCTCGAAGGCCGCGATCTCCTCCAGG
>JAJNDL010000027.1 GCA_021156385.1 Moraxellaceae bacterium
CGGTTCAGGCTGCGGAAAAAGCTGAAGGCCCCGCAGGGCCTTCAGCTATCCGGATTCGATCAGTTCAGGATGGTCGGCATTGCCTTCCCGATCAGGTCTATGAAGGGCTGGGGATACATCCCCAGTGCAAACATGAGAACCGTCACGCCGAGCACCATGACGCCGCCGGCACGCTCACTCCAGTCCAGGGGCGCGTCGTAGCGGGCCATGCCGGGGGCCGGCAGGTACATGGTGATCATGACGCGCAGGTAGTAATAGAGTCCGATGGCACTGCCAATGACGAGCAGGCCCAGCAATACCCAGAGATCGGCCCTGACGCCCACATCGACAACATAGAACTTGCCGATGAAGCCGGCCGTGACAGGAATCCCTGCCAGCGACAGCATCATCCCGGTCATGACAGCCGTCAGGTAAGGGCGGCGCCAGAACAGGCCACGGTAGTTGTGCAGCTGATCGGCGTCATGGCCGTTGAACGGGCTCGACATCAAGGACACTACGCCGAACGCCCCCAGCGTCGTGACGACATAGGTGATCAGGTACACACCGATGGCGTCGATGCGTGCACCCGGCGAGACGAGCACCACGAGGAGATAGCCGAAGTGGGCAATCGAGGAATACGCCAGCAGGCGCTTGATGTTCGACTGGGCGACAGCCAGCAGGTTGCCGACGATGATCGAGATGCCGGCAAGCACGGCCAGAACATCGCGAAGCAGGTTGGCGTCCGTCGGTGCGAGTGCGCCTGATTCATAAAAGAGCCGGACAACGGCAACGAACACCGCAGCCTTGCTGGCCGTAGCCAGAAAGGCCCCGACCGGCGCTGGTGCACCTTCATACACGTCAGGCGTCCAGGCATGGAAAGGTGCCAGGGAGAGCTTGAAGGCGATACCGGCCAGCATAAGGGCAGTGCCCAGCAGGAGCACCGGATGCGTGGCCTCCGGTCCGAGGTAGGTATAGGCCAGGCCACTGAAGGAAAGGGTGCCGCCAATCGCGTAAACGAGCGCCATGCCGAACACCAGCATTGCAGAGGCCGTTGCGGACAGCACGATGTATTTGATGCCGGCTTCCAGCGTACGTCCGCTGCGGAAGGTATAGGCCACCATGCCATAGACCGGGATCGACATTAGCTCGAGGCCGATGAACAGCGCGGCAAGATGCCGGCTGCAGGCAAGGACCATGGCGCCCATCACCGCGAGTGCCAACAGCAGGTACAGCTCTTCGCGATTGCCCTTGTAGCCTTCCATATAGGCATGGGACAGCGTCGTACACGCCAGCGTAGTGACGAGAAGCAGCCCCATGTAGAACAGGGCGAAGGGATCGACCACGAGCAGAGGAGTGACAGAAACCGGTGGCAGGGTCTGGCTTACGTAAATGACGGCAGCCAGTGCCGCATTGAGCCCGATCACCGTAAGCGTCGCGTTAAACCCATGGTGACGGCGCACTGCAATCGACAGCATGACGATGACGATCGTCGCCGCCAGGACCATCAGCGGAAGCAGGGCGATGAGTTGTTCTTTATGAATCATTCGCCTTCAACTCCATAAGGGCTCAGGGCAGGTGCTGCCGTTTGCGGCGCCTTGTATACCTGATGGACGGATTGCATGACGGCAGCGGATGTATTCAGCACCGGCTGGGGATAAAGACCGAGGAAGAGCAGTACGCCCATCAACGAGAGCATCAGCGCGATTTCGCGAGGAGAGAGATCTTCCATGCGCTCCGTCGTCTTGGCGGGCCCGTAGAAGGCGCGCTGCATCAGCAACAGGGAATACACGGCAGCCAGGATGAGGCCGCCCGTCGCGATGACGGTCAGCACCGGTGCTGCCGGGAAGCTGCCGAGCAGAATCATGAATTCGCCCACGAAATTGCCCAGGCCGGGCAGGCCGAGCGAGGCAGCAACGAAGAACAGGGCAATGGGCGGCAGGAAGGCAAACCGCGACCAGAGGCCGCCCATCTCCCGCAGGTCACGCGTATGCAGACGCTCGTAGATTTCACCGCAGAGTATGAAGAGGGCGCCAGCTGAGATGCCATGCGCCAGCATCTGCATCACGACGCCCTGCAGGGCAATTTCAGTGCCTGCATAGATGCCCACCAGGACGAAGCCCATATGCGAAATGGACGTGTAGGCGATGAGCCTCTTGATGTCCGTCTGGGCGCAGGCGAGCACGGCGCCGTAGAAGATGCCTACCACGCCCAGCATCATGGCGACCGGCGCAAACCACTCCGATGCGTCGGGAAATAGCGGCACGGCAAATCGGAGCAGTCCATACCCTGCCGTCTTGAGAAGCACGCCGGCAAGATCGACAGAGCCTGCGGTCGGTGCCTGTGAGTGCGCGTCCGGCAACCAGGAGTGCAGCGGCACCACCGGCAGCTTGACGGCAAAGGCGATGAAAAAGCCCAGCATCAGCACGCGCTCCACCCCTTCCGGCATGGTCGTGTGCAGCAGCGCCATGTAATCGAAAGTGACAGTGCCCGTATTCTGATAATGGACGAACACGAGTCCCAGAATCGCCAGCAACAGCAGGAGGCCGCTCGCCTGCGTGAAGATGAAGAACTTGTTGGCAGCGTAGATGCGACCCTTGCCTCCTGGCGCATTGTGTCCCCACAGTGCGATCAGGAAGTACATGGGCACCAGCATCATTTCCCAGAAAAAGAAGAACAGGAACATGTCGAGCGCAAGGAACACGCCGATCACGCCGCCCAGGTTCCAGAGCAGGTTGAGGAAGAAGAACCCGACATGCTTCTGGATCTCGCGCCAGGAACAGGCAACGGCCATGACGCCAAGCAGGCCCGTCAGCAGCACCATGAGCAGCGAGAGGCCATCCAGCCCGAGGTGGAAAGTGATGCCGAGTGCAGGAATCCACGGCCTCTGGAATTCTTCCTGCCATTGCGGTGCCGTACCGGTGCTGGCCAGGGAGTAGTCGCCCTGTATCCAGAGGTAGCACCCAAGGACGAGCACGGCCAGCATCGAGAGCAGTGCGATCCAGCGGGGAACGTTCAGACCAAAGCGCTCGCTCTGCCAGCAGAGCAAGCCGCCAATGAAGGGAATCAGGATGAGCCAGAGCAGAATCATGTCAGGGCCATTCTCTTAATATTCTTCAAACCAGTACAAAGCCGGCCATCACAACGACCAGTCCAATGGCCATCGTGGCGGCGTACCAGCGCACTTTTCCGCTCTGCGTCGCTGTCAGCACTTCGTTACCCTGACGGGTCAGCCACGGCAACAAACCGATGCCGGCATCGGCCCAGTCGCGGGCATTGATGCGCACGAGGAACATGAAGGGCCTGACGAAAAGGCGATCGTAGAGCCAGTCGAATCCCCAGGCGTGTTTCCAAAGGCCGCCCACGACGCGGCCAGGACCGCTCTGGGCAAGCGAAGTGACGAAGCGTCGATCGCCAAGGAAAAGCCAGGCAGCGATACCGATGCCTGCCAGCGCCACGGCCATGGAGATGAACTCAAGCGTATGCTTCATGTCGCCGCCGGCCTCTCCCGGACTCGCGGGCAGCACGCTGGCAAGGGGCGGATGGATCAACGCACCCACGGCTGTCGACAGCACGAGCAGCACGGCCAGTGGCAGCGTGTGGGCAATGCCGTGGCCGGCATGCGCATCCGTTTTTTCTTCGCCATGGAAGACGATGAAGATGAGGCGGAACGTGTAGATGGAGGTCAGCAGAGCGCCGAGAAGGCCGGCATAAAAGAATTCACGGTAGCCGCTGGCCCAAGCTTCCCAGAGGATCTCATCCTTGGAATAGAAGCCGACCGTCAGGAAGGGGAGAGCCACGAGGGCACCTCCACCCACCATGAAGCAGGCATAGATGAAAGGCAGCTTCTTGCGCAGGCCTCCCATCTTAAAGATGTCCTGCTCGTGGTGCGTGGCAACGATCACGGCGCCTGCCGAGAGGAAGAGCAGGGCCTTGAAGAAGGCATGCGTCATCAGGTGGAAAACGGCAGCACTCCATGCGCCGGCGCCGAGCGCCAGGAACATGTAGCCAATCTGGCTCATGGTCGAATAGGCGAGGATGCGCTTGATGTCGGACTGCACCAGCGCCGTGAAACCGGCCAGCAGCAGCGTAATGGCCCCGATGACACCTACCAGGTAGAGCACGTCGGGTGCGTAAATGAATACGGTATGGGTGCGTGCAATCAGATAGACGCCTGCCGTGACCATGGTGGCGGCGTGGATCAGTGCGGAGACTGGCGTGGGGCCCGCCATCGCGTCCGGCAACCAGGTCTGTAACGGAAGCTGCGCAGACTTGCCGACGGCACCGCCGAGCAGCAGTAATGCCGCCAGTGACAACAGCGGATCGCCGCTGGCGAACTTCTGCGGTACCTGCGCAAGAATTTCCTGGATGTTGAGCGTTTCCAGCTGCCAGTACAGGATGAACAGGCCGATCGCCATGAAGGTGTCGCCGACACGCGTCACCACGAATGCCTTGCGTGCCGCCAAGCCGTTGGCCGGATCCTTGTAGTAGAAACCGATGAGCAGGAAGCTGCAGAGCCCCACGCCTTCCCAGCCCAGATAGAGGAACACAAGGCTGTCGCCCAGCACGAGGAACAGCATGCTGGCGACGAAAAGGTTCATGTAGGAGAAGAAGCGCTCATAGCCCTCTTCGCCGCGCATGTACCACGATGCAAACAGGTGAATGAAAAAGCCAACCCCTGTGATCACACCCAGCATGGTCAGCGAAAGACCATCCAGGTGCAGGGCGAACTGCGGCGTGAATCCACCGGCATTGATCCAGGTCCAGAGCACCTGGGTATAGGAGCCGCCTTCCGGAGTGTTCATCAGGAAGTCGATGCCAACCCATACAGTGGTTAGCGCTGACAGGCCGATCGAGCCGACCCCTACGATGGCGGAGGTGTCTTCGGAAAGTTTGTCCCGGCCAAATGCGAGGATCAGGAAACCCAGCAGGGGGAAAAGGAAAGTAAGGAAAAGAAGATTCATCCGTGCATCTCGCTGGCAGAGTCCACATCGAGCGTGCGGAAGCGGTGGTTGAGCTGGAGCAGGATGGCAAGGCCGACACTGGCCTCGGATGCAGCAAGGCTCAGGATCAGGATGAACATGATCTGGCCATCTGGCTGGACCCAGCGACTGCCGGCCACGACAAAGGCCAGTGCCGCGGCATTCATCATGACTTCCAGGCTCATGAGCATCCACAGCAGGTTGCGACGCACGAGGACCCCGACCAGGCCCAGCGTGAAAAGGATACCGGCGAGCAGGAGTCCGTATTCCATGGGAATGGCGTTCATTCTCCACGCTCCCTTTCAGGTTGTTGACGGCCCAGGTGGTAGGCGGTAACGAGCGCGGCCAGCAACAGCATCGAGGCCAGCTCCACGGCAAGCAAGTAGGGCCCGTAAAGCGCGATACCGACCTGTTTCGCAGTCACTGTCGTGTGGCCAGCCGCGGTAACTCCGCCCTGACTGAAAACATAGGCGAGCTCAGCCAGCAGCAGCGCCACCAGCAGGGCCGGTCCGATCCAGACGTGCGGCCTCAGCCACTGCCTCTCCTGCTCCACGGTGGCCGCGCCGAGATTCAGCATCATCACGACGAAGACGAAGAGCACCATGATGGCCCCGGCATAAACGATGATTTCCAGCATGCCGGCAAAAGGTGCGCCCATCATGAAGAAGATCATGGCGACCGCCAGCAGCGACACGATGAGATTGAGCAGGGAGTGCACGGGGTTCCTCCCGATGATGACTCCCAGCGTGGCGGCTACCGCCACTCCAGCTGCAATGAAAAATCCGAACTCAAGAACCGACACTTTGCTCTCCACTCAGGGCAGCAGGCTTTTTACGTCGACCGGCTTGGCCTCATTCACGGCAGCCCCCTTGGGCTTGCCAGTGACGGCCATGCCTGACACGCGGTAGAAGTTGTAGTCCGGGTATTTGCCCGGGCCGGCAATCAGAAGGTGCTCCTTCTCGTACACCAGGTTCTGGCGGTTGAACTCGGCCATCTCGAAATCAGGAGTCAGCTGGATGGCCGTGGTCGGGCAGGCTTCTTCACACATGCCGCAGAAAATGCAACGCGAGAAGTTGATGCGGAAGAATTCCGGATACCAGCGTCCATCTTCTTTTTCTGCCTTCTGCAGGGAGATGCAGCCCACGGGACAGGCAACAGCGCACAGGTTGCAGGCTACGCAGCGCTCTTCGCCATCCGGGTCACGGGTGAGCACGATACGGCCGCGGTAGCGGGGTGGCACATAGATCGGCTCTTCGGGATATTGCACGGTATCGCGCTTGCGAAAGCCGTGCGAAAACACCATCACCAGGCTGCGCAGCATGGTGAATGCGCCGATCAGGATTCCTTTGAGAGTCATGGCGGATTCCTCAAGGCATCTGCAAATAGAGGACGACTGCGCCGGTGACGAGCAGGTTCAGCAACGTCAGGGGCAGGCAGACCATCCAGCCGAAAGTCATGACCTGGTCATAGCGGGGACGGATCAGCGAGCCGCGTACCAGGACGAAGAGCATGATGAAGAACGCTGTTTTGCCAGCGAACCAGAAGAAGGCCGGGATGCTCTTCAGGAAGGGCAGCGTTTCTGCAAAGGGCGGGAGCCATCCTCCGAAGAACAGGGTGACCAGCAGCGCAGAGATGACCACCACGCCCACATATTCGCCCACGAAAAACATGCCCCACTTCAAGCCGGAATATTCGATGTGATATCCGTCCGCGAGCTCCTGCTCGGCTTCCGGCTGGTCGAAGGGATGGCGGTGCGTCACGGCGATGCCGGCAATCAGGAAGGCGCAGAACCCGAAGAACTGGGTGAGTACCAGCCAGTGATGCTGCTGATATTCAACGATGTCGCGCAGGCTGAACGACCCTGCCTCGACCACCACACCCATGAGGGCAATGCCCATGAACACCTCATAGGAAAGCGTCTGCGCCGATGCACGCAGGCCACCCAGCAGGGCATATTTGTTATTGGAGGACCAGCCGGCAAAAAGCACTGCATAAACGCCCAGTCCCGCCATGGCCAGGAAGAACAGCAGGCCTACGTTCATGTCGGCCATCACGCCCCACTCCGGCGTGATGGGAATCACCGCCATCACGAGCAGCAATGCCGACAATGCAATGGCAGGCGCCAACCAGAAGATGAGCCTGTCAGCAAAGGGGGGTGTCCAGTCCTCCTTGAAGAACATCTTCAACATGTCCGCCATCAACTGGAACATGCCGAAGGGACCAACGCGGTTGGGGCCATAACGATCCTGCCACCATGCCAGCAGTCGACGCTCGATGAAGCTGAGGAAAGCGGCAGCAATGACCGTGGCCAGCAGGATCACCACGGCCTTCAGCATGGCTACGGCAATGGCGACGACTTCCGGGGTGAACCAGGCCGAGACGGTCCCCATCATCTCGTTCATGCACCTGCTCCTACGAATACGGATCGTCCCGCGATCACGGCAACGCCAGAGACACCGACGGGCAGGCCAACCGTTCCTGTCGCGAGCGAGCTGCTGATCCGGACAGTCAGCTCATCTGCCGTGTCGCCAATCTTTACTGATGTCTTCACGCCATCGGCCAGACCCAGGCGGGTTGCATCGGCAACGGCTAGAGCAATGTAGGCCTCCGGAATCTGTGTCTGTACAGGCGCAGCCAGCGACGAGAGCTCCTCGCTGCCATACAGGTGATAAAGCGGTACGGCGCGGAGGTCCGAGCTGGCGGTGAAGGCAGCCGGCACTTTGCCAAAGTAGTCGAGCTCGCTTCTGCCTTCGATCAGGCGCACGCCAGGATCCCCGGCGCGCAGGTGGCCACCCACCTCATCCTGAAACTTGTTCCAGGACTGCGGAGAGTTCCAGCCGGGTGCCCAGGCAAAGGGAATCAGCGGAGACGGCTCATTGGGACCGGCATAGCCCTCCATGGAGAAGGCGAGGGCGGAATCTGGATCCTGCGGTGTGCGCGGCTCGTGCACTGAGATCGGCGCACGATTGGCGGTGCGTCCGGAAAAGCGGCGCGGCGAACGCGCGATCTTGAGACCCTTGATGCGGAAGTTCGCATCAGGCGCTGCACTCACGATACCGGCCAGTTGCGGATTTGCTTCTGCACAGTGCGCCGTTACGTCATCGAGCAGCGTCCATTCGACTTCACGCTGCTCGAGCGTGGAATGGAGCGCATGCAGCCAGCGCCACGACTCGTACATCACAATGTCGGGCTTGTAATAGACCGGGTCGAAGACCTGGAAATAACGCTGGGCACGACCCTCATTGTTGACCAGCGTGCCATCGCCTTCGGCGAAGCTGGCGGCTGGCAGAATGTATTCGGAGGCCTTTGCCGTTGACGTCAGCTGATGATCTATCGTCACCACCTTGGCCCGCGAGAGCGCCGCTTGTACACGGGACTTCTCTGCTCGCAGGAAAAGGTCGTTCTCGACCACGATGACGGCATCCGCGTCGCCATGCTCGAGCGTCGCCAGAGCATCATCCAGCGAGTTGCCGCCGAGCAAGGCGAGGCCAAGGCTGTTCGCCTCTGGAAGGCACAGCGTAATACCTGCAGCCTTTTCTTTCCCCTTGAGTGCCGTGGCAATGTTTGCGGCCGCCTCCAGAATGGACCGGCTCTGTGCGCCCGTGCCAGAAACGATCAGCGGCTTTTTGGCTGCCAGCAAAGCATCGGCGATCTTGCGAGCGAGTGCGCTGCTTTCCGAGTCAAGATCGGGAACGGCCGGGGCACTGCTGTCGATGGCATGCGCAACTGCGAAACCCAGCCGCGCAATGTTGTCGGCAGCTGCATGCCAGGTTGCATCGGCGACATCGTCGAGTCGGGTCGCGGCGAAGCTGGCGATGAACACGGGACTCTTCGCACCTTGGCCAATGTTGGCGAGTGCCTCTGCCTGCCAGGGCTGCACATTGCTCGCGGCCGCCATCTGCACGGTCTTGTTCTTGGCAGCCTGGCGAATGGCCAGCGCGATGCGCGGCGCTGTTTGCGTGACGTCCTCGCCCAGCACGACGACGGCATCGAAATCTTCAATCTCGCGCAAGGAAGGCGTGCGGA
>JAJNDL010000422.1 GCA_021156385.1 Moraxellaceae bacterium
AGGCGACCAGGAGCAGCTCACGCGCTTCGCGCTCGAAGACTGGCTCGGCCAGCGCTTCGACCATTCGCACCTGATCCGCGGCATTCCGCCGCGCCATGCACGCCGCTGCCTCTACCTGCTGCAGGAATACCTGGAGGGCGAGACTCTCGCCGCCTGGAGCCAGCGCCACCCGCAGCCGCCAGTGCAGACCGTGGTGGCCCTGGCCGAGCAGGCCATCAAGGGACTGCGCGTGCTGCACCGGCGCGAGATCCTGCACCAGGACCTCCGGCCTGCGAACCTGTTCCTGTGCGCGGACGGCACGCTCAAGATCATCGACCTCGGCTCGGCTTATATCGCCGGCCTCGGCGACGCCGCCCCCACCGACATGCCGGGGGCCGCCGAATACGCCGCCCCCGAGTACGTGCTCAACCTGCCCCGCGACGAGCGCTCCGACCAGTTCGCGCTGGCCGTCACGCTGTACGAGCTGCTGAGCGGCGAGCATCCCTACGGCGAGCAGTACGTGCGGGCGCGCTCGCTGTTCGACTTCCAGCGCCTGGAATACCGCAGCGTCTGCCGCCGCAATCCGCACGTGCCGCTCTGGGTGGACGCGGCCCTGAAGAAGGCCCTGTCCTTTTCCAAGGAGCAGCGCTACGAATCGCTGTCCGAGTTCCTGGCCGACCTCAAGAAGCCCAACCCGACGCTGAGCCCGGTCAATGCCCGACCCTGGCTGGAGCGCGATCCGGCCGGCTTCTGGCGTGCCGCGGCGCTGCTGATGACGGGCGTCGCCCTCCTGGAGTTCATCTGGCTGCTGGCAGGCTGACACGCTGGCCGCGGCCCTTCCCCTGCCCCGGAGACAGGGGCTTTACAGCCCCCGGCCCGCCCACGCTGCAACAATCGCCTGACAAAGCAGCGGTTTTCGGAAAAAAAGCCGATGTTACAATCCGCGCCAACCGCGCCATCAGAACAAGACCGGCGCCATTAACCCTCCGAAAACCAGCTACTTCCGATAAGGTTCACAAATGCGTCGTTTCTTCCTTGCAGGCCTTGCCCCGCTGCTGCTGGCCGCCACCGTTCATGCCGCCCCGCCGCCCCCGCCCGAACTCGACAACCGCGCCTACCTGCTCGTCGACTACGACTCCGGCCGCGTGCTGGCCGAGAAGAATTCCCACGAGCGGCTGCCGCCGGCCTCGCTGACCAAGATGATGACGAGCTATATCGTCGAGCAGGCGCTGGCCACCGGCCGCATCAAGGAAAACGACCAGGTCTTCGTCAGCGAGCACGCCTGGTGCCGCGGCACCAGCACCGAGTCCTGCATGTACCTGCCGCTGAACAGCCGTGCCTCCGTGATCGACATGCTGCGCGGCGTGATCATCCAGTCCGGCAACGACGCCTCCAAGGCGCTGGCCGAGCACATCGGCGGCAGCGAGCCGGCGTTCGCCGAAGTGATGAACCAGCAGGCGGCACGCCTCGGCATGAAGGATTCGCACTTCCGGAACGCCACCGGCCTGCCCGATCCCCAGCACCTCACCTCGGCCTATGACATGGCCATCCTGGCACGCGCCATCATCCGTGACAGCGCGCACTACTATCCGATCTACGCGGAGAAGGAATTCACCTTCAACGGCATCAAGCAGGGCAACCGCAACGCGCTGCTCTACACCGACCCGACAGTGGACGGCCTCAAGACCGGCCATACCGAAGAAGCCGGCTACTGCCTGGTGTCGTCGAGCAAGCGCGGCGGCATGCGCCTGATCGCCGTGGTCATGGGCACCAAGTCCATGCAGGAACGCGCCGACCAGAGCCGCGCGCTCTACAGCTGGGGCTTCGCCAACTTCGAGAACGTGAAGCCTTATGCGGCCGGCACCGTGCTGGGCACGCCCAAGGTGTGGTTCGGCAAGGCCGAGTCGGTCAAGGTCGGCCTCGCCAGCGACGTCAACCTGACGCTGGCGCACGGCGACCGCAATCGCCTGCAGGCCGCCATGCAGATCGCGCCGACGGTGAACGCACCGCTCACCAAGGGCCAGCAGGTCGGCACGCTGACGCTGACCCTGGACGGCCAGGTCGTCGCCAGCCAGCCCATCGTGGCCATGGAGCCCGTGGAGGAAGCCGGCTTCTTCACCCGTCTCTGGCACCGCATCAAGCTGTTCTTCATGAACCTGCTCTGAGCGCGAAGAGAGACGTGAAAACTGCGGGGCCATTCGGCCCCGCAGTCGTTTCCGCCCTTGCAGCGGCTGCTGACCGCCACCATATTGCGCCAAACACCTTCCGGTAAGTCCGCCATGAACGACCGTCGCTCCACCGACATCCAGAACGAAGCGCTGTGGGAATTCCCCATGCACTACCCGCTCAAGATCATGGGCGAGGCACAGCATCCCATGCGCGAGATCGTGGCCAACATCCTGCTGCGCCACGTGCCGGAGTTCGAGATCTACGTGGAGCGCAAGGAACAGATCAACGCGCTCTACGCTGACCTCGCCGCCTGCGCGCAGATCCGCATGGTGCTCTGAACCGGGCAGACATCGGCCTGGGCCTGGATTAAGCTCGCTGCTTCAAGGAACCCCTGCACAAGGACGCCAGATGCCCTCCGCAACCACCTCCCGCACCTCCGCCAGCCTGCTCGCCGGCCTCACCCTGCTGGCCGGCTGCAACGGCGGGGGCGACGGCGCGCCCCAGGCCACCACGATCAGCGGCACGGCCGCCGTGGGCGCACCACTCTCTGCCGCCACGATCGACCTGCGCTGCCAGGGCGGCGCGACCGCCACGCTCATGACGGAAGCCGACGGCGACTGGAGCTACACGGTGCCCAGCAGCCAGTTGCCCTGCGCGGTGCGCGCCAGCGGGGGCGTGGCC
>JAJNDL010000028.1 GCA_021156385.1 Moraxellaceae bacterium
GGCGGATCGGGTTGAGTTCTGGCAGGGCCGCCCGTCCCGCATGCATGACCGCGTGCAGTACCTGAGGGATGAGCAGGGCGGGTGGAGCAAGTCTCGGCTCTATCCCTGAGCGTCCCCGGAAATTAGAAAACCTTCCTGATGAGGCTGTCCGGCAGGGATTTCAGCGCTGGCAGCAATAAGCTCCACGGGAACTTTGGCACCACAAGATTCTTTTTCTTGTGCCGGATGCCGTCGGCAATTTCACGGGCAACTTTGTCGGCATCTGCCGCAAAAGGATATTTCTCCATATTGGGCGCAATGTCGGTCTTCACGAAGCCGGGGTGCACGACAGTCACCGCAATATTCTTGTCGGCCAGCTCCATGCGCAGCGCATCGAGATAGTTGGTCAGCGCTGCCTTGCTGGCCGAGTACGCACCGCTTCCGGGAATGCCGCGGAAGGCAGAGATGGACGAGATACCCACGACATGGCCGCCCTGCTGCTGCCGGAAATGCGCGACGGCAGCGTCAATTACGGCAATGGCGCCCAGCAGGTTGGTTTCGATGACTCGGCGATCTTCCGTGACATTGCCGTCGCCCGCGCGACGGCGCCCCGTCACGCCGGCATTGGCAATCACCACATCCACCTGGCCGAGTCGCTGCATCATGCCCTGCATGATGGGCTGGACGCTGTTGTGCTCGCATACATCCAGAGTCGCCGCCTCCACCTGGACACCATGCTGCTGGCGGAGCTCGGCAGCCAGCTCCTGGAGCTGGTCATGGTTGCGTGACAGCAGGCCAAGGCGCGTCCCACGGGAAGCGAACTCCCTGGCAAGGGATGCGCCGATGCCACGCGAGGCACCCACGATAACGACGGTTCCGGTCATCTTCCTCTCCTCGGCCTGGCGTGCGGGCAGGTCGGGCACGACAACTGCACATTCACTCGCCTCTGGCGGCTGGAAGATGATACTCAGTCGGCCCGCCGTGCAGAAAGTCCGATTCGGCCTGACCTTGCTGCACGGGGGCTGAAATCCTCCTTGATCGCACAGAGGCTGTGTCAGAACAGGAAGTTCACATTGCTGATGTCGCCCGACAGCACATTGACAGAGGTAGCTTGCGAGGCGCCCAGCGACGTCGTCGCACGAACCGAGTAGCCTCCTGCCGCCAGCGAGTCCGCCATCAAGATGACCGGTAGGCTACCGGAGTAATTACCTACCAGTGGGGCAGCCGTTGGCAGGCTCATACTGTAGACGCCGGTGTCGAGGTTGGCGTTCGTGCCGGCAATCACATAATTGCCGCCACTTGCGGCCTGTAGCGCGGCCACACTCGCTTCCGTCAAGGCGGGGCTCACGCTACCGCTTACGATCTGGGTTGTTGAGCTAGGCAGAGAAAAGGGCTGGCCGACGGTTGAGATCGTCGTAGTGCTGCCTGCAACGACAGGAACGCCACGAACGATGACGGTAGTGTCACCATTGCGGGCAATGACCACATCGTAAGGGCCGACGCCTGCGCTTTGAATGACCGGCGAAAGGATGAAGCGGCCGGAACTGTCTGCCACCGTGCCCTTGATGACCTCGCCATTCCGCTCGGCATAGACACGCGCCCCTGCATCTGCAGGGCTGACATGGCCCTGGATGATCCCGCTCACCAGCAGCGGCGTAGCCTTCACCACCGGCTTGAGTGCAAAGCCTCCATTGCCCTTCTCCACAATGGAGTGGCAGGCGTCGAAATCCAGTACCAGATCGACCAACGTATCGGGTTGGACCGTGAAATTGCCTATCACCTTGTAGCCGCTCTGCGCGGCACTTGGCGTTGCAAGTTCCTGCTCGCTGCCGCCTTCGGGCACGATAGAGTTGCGCAGCTGGCCACTACCGGAATTATTCGCCAGAACCAGGCGGATCTGTTCATACCGACCGGCTGGCAGCAACTTCTGGCCCAGCGTCAGGAAGACGCCATTGCTGAGGGACAGCAGGTCGACTTTCTGCGGATTCTCCAGCACGAGCTCGTGCCAGCCAGCATCATTGCCGTTCGCGGTCTCGCTGCGATGGACACGAATGCGCTCGACGGTGACATAGACATGCTCGAACCCACAGGCCGGCGCATCGGTCAGGATGACATTCATCGTACCAGTTCCGGCTTCGCCGCTGCCGCCACAACCGTTGATGAGCGCCGTCAAGGAAAGAAGGGGAATTGCAAGTAATCTGCTCATGATCTGCCACCGAGAGTAGGCCCAGCAGATTTATAGATGAGCTTGAGCGTTGCTCGGTACAGAGGTTATGCAATGAAACGTTAAGATAAATCTGAACTTGGTAAGGAAGCGTAAGATTGTGATGGCGCCGCTGTTCTGCAAACGGGATGGAACATCAGGCGGAATGAATAAAAGTAAAAGGCCGGGAAATCCCGGCCTTTTACTTTTCTATGGCAGAGGAAACGGATCAGTTCATGGCGAAGCTGTCGTTGTCCATCTGCATCAGCGTGCGTGGTGAAGCGCCGATGCCGGCCGCATGAGCCTTGGAGCGCGGCAGCAGGCGATCGAAGTAGAACTCCGCCGTCTGGATCTTCGCCTTGTAGAATTCCGGCGTCTCGGCACCGCCCTTCTCCAGCTTCTCGTAGGCTACCGCAGCCTGCAGGGCCCAGAAGTAGGCCATGGTGACGTAGCCGGAGTACATTAGGAAGTCGCTGCAGGCCGAACTCACGATCTCGCGATCCTTGCGCGCCGTCAGCATGACCCGCATGGTCAGCATGTTCCACTGCGCGGCCAGCTTGGAGAGCTGCCAGACGAAGGGGCGCATGTTCTTGTTCAGTGCGTTGTTCTTGCAGAAGCTCAGGATCTGGCCGGTGAACTCGCGCACACACTTGCCGCGGGTCATGAGCAGGGTCTTGCGACCAAGCAGGTCCAGTGCCTGGATGCCAGTGGTGCCTTCATAGAGCGTGGAGATGCGGGCATCGCGCACGATCTGCTCCATGCCGTGCTCCTTGATGTAGCCGTGGCCACCGAACACCTGCACGCCGAGATTGGCGGCTTCCAGGCCCAGCTCGGTAAGGAAGCCTTTCAGGATCGGCGTGAAGAAGCCCAGCTTGTCGTCCCAGTATTCATACTTCTTCTGGTCGCCTTCGATCACGCCGTTCACCATGTGGTCGGCATATTGCGCGGCGAAATAGATCATGGCGCGGCCGCCTTCGGCGATGGCCTTCTGGGTCAGCAGCATGCGGCGCACGTCACCGTGCCAGATCAGGGAGTCGGCCACCTGGTCCGGCTCCTTCTTGCCGGAGACGGAGCGCATCGAGCGGCGTTCCTTGGCATAGGCCAGCGCACCCTGATAGGACAGCTCGGCATGGGCAATGCCCTGGACGGATGTGCCGATACGGGCCGTGTTCATGAAGGTGAACATCGCTTCGAGGCCCTTGTTGGGCTGGGCGATCATGTAGCCCGTGGCGCCATCGAAATTGATGACGCAGGTGGCGGAGGCGCGAATGCCCATCTTGTGCTCGATGGAGCCGCAGGCCACGCCGTTGCGCTCTCCCACGCTGCCGTCGGCCTTGGGCATGAACTTGGGCACGATGAAGAGGGAAATGCCGCGGGTGCCGGCTGGCGCATCGGGCAGGCGGGCCAGCACGATGTGGATGATGTTTTCCGCGAGGTCATGCTCACCGGCAGAGATGAAGATCTTGGTACCGGTGATCTTGAAGCTGCCGTCGGCCTGCGGCTCGGCCTTGGTCTTCACCTGGCCGAGGTCGGTGCCGCACTGCGGCTCGGTGAGGCACATGGTGCCCGTCCAGCGGCCTTCCACCAGCGGCGGCATGTAGACCGCCTTCTGCTCGTCGTTGGCGTGCTGCATGATGGTGTTCATGGCGCCGAGCGAGAGGCCCGGGTACATGGTGAAGGACCAGTTGGCCGCGCCCATCATTTCCGACTTGAACAGGCCCATGGACATCGGCAGGCCCTGGCCACCGAATTCCGGAGGGTGCGACAGGCCCTGCCAGCCCCCCGCCACAAACTGCTCGTAGGCTTCCTTGAAGCCCTTCGGCGTGCGCACCTCGCCATTCTCGAAATGACAGCCTTCCAGGTCGCCCGGGTGGTTCAGCGGTGCCAGCACTTCTTCGCAGAAGCGGGCGGCCTCGCCGAGGATGGCCTCGACCATGTCCGGCGTGGCGTCGCCGCCGTTGGACAGCTGGCTGTAGTGCTTCGGAAAGTCGAAGACTTCGTTCATCAGGAAGCGCATGTCGCGCAGCGGGGCCTTGTAGGTCGGCATAGCAGAATCCTCGTCTCGGTAGTGGAAGGCGTGAGTGCTTTGTCGCCATCACAGCTGCGGCGGTCATGAGCATGCAGCTTGAGGTTGCGTCTTATACGTGAGCACTAGTGCACAGGCATTGACGGCGCAGACGGTTTTGCCGGTTTTTTGGGTAAATGTGCCTGCGGCTTGGTTGTAGAGGATTTGTCGCAAGGATGAAGTGGCGGACGGATGAAAACGCAGGCAAGAAAAAGCCCGGCATTCGCCGGGCTTTTCTCGCAGGAGGCTGGACTCAGGCCGCCTTGCGGTACTGTGGTGCCACTGCGGTGTCGACCAGCCGCTTGTACTGCGCGATGAGTTCGCTGTTGTCGTCGTCCCAGGGATGGAAGCCTGGGCGCAGGTAGTCGAGATAGTCCGGCATGACCGAGAACAGCAGGCGTGCCAGACGCAGGCCACCACGGGCCAGGTGCAACGGGCGACGGTGCATGCCGTCCTGCCTGAGGAAGCGCCAGGTGTAGGCGGAGCTGAACAGCAGCAGTCCGAGCGACCCGGAAAGAAAGGCACGCACGCGCATGCGGTAGCCCGGGTCGATGTCCTTGTAGAGGTCGAAGGCCACTGCCTTGTGCTCGGTTTCCTCGATGGCATGCCAGAGCCATAGCATGCGAACGGATTCATCCATCTGCTCCAGCAGTTCCGGGCGCGACAGCATGGCGTTGGCCAGGATGGCCGTGATGTGCTCGAGCCCGGCGGTGAATGCCAGTTGTGCCCGTGGCGAAAAGCGCTTACGGCCCTCATTGCAGAGATAGCGGGCCACTGCGGCTCCCTTCTTTGCCACGTAGTCGTAACCTTGGGCCTGGAGCATCGCGTTGAAGCTGCGATGCTCCAGGGAGTGCATGGCTTCCTGGCCGATGAAGCCGGAGATGTCTTTCTGACGCTGTTCGTCGTGCACGACATTGCGGAAGTGGCGGACGGAGTCCACGAAGAACTGCTCCCCATCCGGGAAGCTCAGCGACAGTGCGTTCAGAAAGTGGGTCAGGACCGGATCATTGCCGAACCAGTAGCGCGGCACGGTCTCCGGATCGAAGTCGAAACCCATGCGCTGCGGCTTGATGCGCACTGCAGGCGCGGGCTTGCGGGTCGAGCGGAGTGAAAATCTCACGGGGTTGATCCTCTCTGCAGCGGGAATGGCAGAGCAGGATGGGGCAATCCGTAGCGCCGTTCTTGTGGCCCCGGGCCAAATCGCGGTCTGCCGGGGCCATTTCGGCCTCGTCGCTACACGTTTCCTGAGGCGCCGCCAGTCCGTATAGTGAAGGCCTTCCACCAGAGTGAAACGGGGCCAGGACGGGTGAGTACAGGCCATAGCAGTTCCCGCCAGCCGGCTTTCCTGCCGGCCATCTACCTGCAGCTGCTCTGCGACGTAGCCGAGGGCTTCGGCGTGGCGCCCGCCGATCTGCAGCAGATCCTGGGCCTGAGCCGCGAGCAGCTGCTGGAACCGGACCGGCTGGTGCCGCTGCCGTCGGCACGCGCGGCCACGCAGTATGCGTTTACCCGGGCCGGCAACCAGGGGCTGGGATTCGCTTACGCCAAGGCGCTCCGGGTGACGCTGCACGGGCCGATCAGCCTGATCGCCCTGTCCAGCAACAACCTGCTCGAGGTCATACAGGCACTCGAGCGTTATTTCTCGCTGCGAGCACCTGCCATTACCTTCCATGCCAAGGTCGAGCCGGATGTGGTGACGCTGCAGGTGGGCTATCCCCGCCAGAACGACCCCCTGCGGCCCTTCATCATGGAACTCGTGCTGATCGGGCTCGTGGTCATGGCCGAGCAAATTCTCGAGCGGCCCCAGCCGGGCACCGAGGTGCTCATGGAGGGCCCCGAGCCCGGCTACTACGCCCGTTTTGCCGGGCACTTGCCGGCGCCGGTGCGCTATGGCGCGGAAGCGTATTCGATCCGGATTCCACGCGTGCTGATGGAGGCGCCCTTGCGCTTGGCCGACCCCAATGCTGCCGCCATGGCGCGGGAGGCCTGCGAGCGCGAGCTGCAGGCGCGCCAGGTCAGCCGCGATGCGGCCCTGACGGCGCGCGTGCGCTCACTACTGGCACAGAGCGACGAGCGCTTGCCCACGCTGGAAGAGGTGGCGACAGCCCTGCATGTGTCGACCCGCACCCTGAAGCGTCGCTTGCAGGAGGAGGGTCGCAACTTCCGAGCCTTGGTTGATCATGTCCTAGAGGCGCGAGCCACCCAGATGCTTCAGGATGAAGGGTTGTCGGTAAGCGAGGTGGCGTTCCGCCTCGGCTATAACGACGTCTCGAATTTCTCGCGGGCTTTCCGACGCTGGACCGGGCAATCGCCCAGTGACTTCAAGAAAGAAAAGTGACCCTAATGGAAAAGCCCGCATCGCGGGCTTTTCTTCTAAGACGGAAAATCGCAGCTGGTGAGCGGTTACTCGGCGGCAGAGGCCTGTTGCTCGGTGTCAGCGAAGGACAATATGCGGGGCCAGCGAGGATGGATCATCGCGGTTTCCGGCTCGGCCTCCTGGGTCACTACATAGACCCGGGTTTCGCCATTGATGGTGGCCAGCAACCCCTGGATGAATTCGCCTTCTTCCAGGTCGAACCAGTAGCGCTGGCCTTCGGCATCCTTTTCCATGAAGCGTTCGACGACGATCTGCACCGGCCGGGGATTCAGGCGGGTCCAGCGCCCATCCTTGATGGACGACAGCCGGGCCCATCCCCCTTCGGGAAAGGCACAGAACTCTTCGCGGCGTTTGCCCCAGGTAATCCATTCGATGCCCCCATCGCGACGGCGGATGGGAAGTCGGGCATCAGGATGCGGGAAAAATACCTTTTTTTCTTGTAGCTGAATCGCACCACACATGGGGATTAATCACTTTCTACTTCCACCGCGCGACGTCCCTGCGTTGCGTGGCAAAAAAATTCCGGACAAATCTGTGTGTACTTATCAGGCAGCGGTTCCGTATGTCCGGATCAAGTATGTCGGCTCTTGGCGGCCGGCGCGGATACTAGCAAAGGTTTTGCTCCAGGGGCACTTACCCCTCCGCCTATAAATCCCCCCTGTTCGGCCAATCAGTGCGGCATGGATTGTGGGGGATGCCGGTGGGCATCTTCCAGCCATTCCCGCCAGACTGCCAGCATGACGGCCAGAATGACCGGCCCCAGGAAGAGTCCGATCATGCCGAAAGCCGTCAGTCCGCCCAGTACCCCGAACATGACCAGCAGGAAGGGAATCTTGGTGGCATTGGAAATGACCAGGGGCCGGATAAAGTTGTCCACCCAGCTCACGACGACCGTGCACCAGACCGCCAGGCCAATGGCCGGCCAGACCTGTCCTTCTGCGAAAAGCCAAATACATACGGCGCCCCAGGCGAAGGGCGTGCCGAAAGGAACCAGGGCAATCAGGGCGGTAACCGCCCCCAGGAATACCGGACTGGGAACCCCAGCCACGGCATAGCCCAGGCCAGCCAGGACCCCTTGAGCGATGGCCGTCAACACGATGCCATAGACCACGGCACGGGTGGTGGCGCCCATGGCCTCCAGATACCCCTCGATGCGTTGGCCCAGCATCCGGCGCAGCACGTCGCGGACTTGGGCGGCAAAGGCTTCGCCATCCCGATAGAAGAAAAAAACGGTCAGCAGCGCAAAGCCCAGCTTGGCCAGGTTACGACCCAAGCCACCGGCCACGTCCCCCGCATGCTCCATGGCCCAGCTGCTCCACTCCTGGATCTGCGCGCGGAACGCCGCCGGATCGGCATTGAGGCGATCAAAGAACTCGGCTAGACGCGCCCCGATCCAGGGCAGACGGCGGATGCCGGCCGGCAATTCGACATGGCCCGCGCTCAAGGGGCCGACGACCTGCTGATACGCCGCCGCCAGCTCGCTACGCATGAGCAGCACCAGCCACACCACGGGCAGGATCAGCACCAGCGTCAGGAATATCGTCATCAGCAGGGCGGCAACAGTCGTATGTTGCGGCAGCCGCCGACGCAGCCGCAGATATACCGGCCAGGTGACATAAGCCAGGATTCCCGCCCATGCCACCGGGACGAGAAAAGGGCGCAACACGGCAAAGGCCAGCAGCAGCAGGCCGCCCAGGAAAATGGCGAGGAAGATCCGGCGCGTTATCGGCTGTGAAAGCGCATCCATGAAGAGATGCCCCAAGAGAAGTCGAACTGATTCTGGCAGCCCTGACTGTAAAAGACTATTTCCGGGACTGTGGAGACAATCACAGCCTGCCCTCAGAAAGCTCGCATTGTCCGCGTGCAGACCGTAGGGCCGGGGGCGGCAGCCCCGGGCCAGCATTGTCAGGGCCAGCCACGTTTTCTGCGAGCTTGAACCGGCGGGCCGCTGAATTGCGTCCGGCCGCATGGCCAGCGATGGCGACCGTCTGGACTTGCTGGCATGCTCGACGCATTGGCGGCCGACTTGGCTGCCGTCAGTGTTGCCAGGAGTCGCCATGAAGTTGCGCCAGCTGTTCGCCGTTGCCTTATCCCTCGTTGCCAGCCCCGTGCTGGCGGATGACAAGTGGGAAGTGACCACCTCCTTCGAAATGGTCGG
>JAJNDL010000423.1 GCA_021156385.1 Moraxellaceae bacterium
CGAGAGCTGCACCGCCTCGCGGGCAGTGGTGCCGGCCGGCACGACGAGCGCGAGCAGCACCTGCTCCTGCGGCAGCCCGTAGACGACCTCGATGGAAATCATGTCAGCGTTTGCCATAGACCTGCACCGCCCGCCGCTGGAAAGCCTCGACCGCCTGCGCGACGGCCTGGTTGACGGCCGTCGTCGCGGCAAACTGCAGGAAGCGCGCCTGCAACTGGAACTCTACCGTAAAGCTCGTCTTGCAGGCGTCCTCGCCGAGCGCCTGGAACAGCCACTGCCCGCGCAGGAACTCGAACGGCCCGGAGACGAATTCGATGTCGATGCGCTCCGGCGGCATGAGCCGGTTGCGCGTATGCAGCGCCTGCTCCAGCCCCATGCGCGAGAAGGCGAGCGAGGCCAGCACCTCGTCGTCGCGCGCCTCCAGCACCTGCGCGCCGATGCAGAAGGGCAGGAAGTCGGGATAGCGCGCCACGTCGTTGACGAGCGCGAACATCTCGGCCGCGGAATAGGGCAGCAGCAGGGAGCGGCTGACCTGGGTCACGACACGCTCTTGAGCAGCGTACCCGCCAGCACCCAGAGGATGACGAGCGGCACGAGGATGCGCACGGCCACGCGCCAGACGTTGTAGACCGCCTCCGAGGGCAGCACCAGCTCCTTGCGCGCATGGCTGATCTTCATGCCCCAGCCGGCGAAGGCCGAGAGCCCGAAGAGCACCAGCAGCAGCAGCACGCCCAGCACCGTGGCAAGCCGGTACAGGCCGTCGGCCCGGCCGACGAGCCACACCGCTTCCGCGAGCGCGGCACCGGCCACGAACACCAGCACCACGGCCGGCAACGGCGCGAGGCCTTTCTCGCGCAGGCGCAGCAGCACCGGCTCGGCGATCAGCACCAGCGCCAGCAGCGCCAGCAGGATGGTGGCCACCAGCAGCAGCCAGGCGGAGTTGCCGCTCACGGTCACGTTGAGCCCGGTCTGCGCGTTCACCGTGGAGGCGGCGACGAAGGGCGCCAGCGCCAGCAGCAGCAGCGCCGCCAGGAACAGCTGCACGCCGATCACGCCGAGTGCGAGCCGGCCCAGCGAGGCCTCGCGCGGCAGGCGCATGCCGCCGATCCAGACGACGCCCAGGCCGCTGCCGAAGCCGAGCAGCGCAAGCCGGAACGCCGCGCGCCAGCCTTCGCCCGAGAGCGGCGCCGGCGTATAGATCGATTCCGCCATGCCGAGGCCGGCCAGCGCGCCGATGCCGAGCAGCACCAGCACCACGATCAGGCCGCCGAGCAGGACGAGCCCGCGCTTGTCCGGCGCCAGCAGCGAAAGTCCGGCGGCCAGGATGAACAGGCTGCCCGTACCGAGCGGCCACACCATGCCGGCGCCGGTGATCTCGCCCACCGTACCGCCGACCAGGCCAAGGTCGTGCGCGAGATAGTTGATGCTGCCGCCCGCCACCAGCGCCACCGTGGCCAGCGCCAGAATGGCGGCGCCCGCCGCGCCCCAGGCCGAGGCGCGCCAGAAGCGGCCGGCATCGGCTTCGCGGGTGAGTATCGCCAGGCCTTCCAGCGGCGACCGCCGCGACCGCCGGCCCTGCAGGAATTCGGCGAGCAGCAGCGGCAGACTCAGCACCAGCAGGCCCAGCGCCCAGGCACCGACGAAGGCGAAGCCGCCGTAGTGGGCGGCCTGGCGCGGCAGCTCCCAGACATGGAGCAGGGCCAGGCCGAGGACGGAGAGCTGCACGAGGGCGTCGCGCGCGGAAGTTTCGCCATGGATCATGGATTGCGGTGTGGCCATCCTTAACCTCGGGAAGATCGTGAAGAACGCGGCGGACGCCGCAAAGTGCGCGGATTGTCCGGGATTCACCCGGCGCGCTCAAGAACGAGGCCGTAGCCGGACTGCAACGCCGCCCCTGGCTGGCACGCATCTCGTACGGGCTTTTTGCCGGAGCCTGCCCCTATAATCGCCGCCCATGAGCCAAGCCTCCTCCACCATTGCGCTGAACCGCCGCGCCCGCCACGAATACTTCATCGAAGACAAGTTCGAGGCCGGCCTGCAGCTGCTCGGCTGGGAGGTGAAGTCGCTGCGCGCCGGCAAGGCCAACCTCACCGACGCCTACGTCATCTTCAAGAACAACGAGGCCTGGTTGCTCGGCGCCCACTTCACGCCCCTGCTGCAGGCCTCGACCCATGTCATCGCGGACCCCGTGCGTACCCGCAAGCTGCTGCTCAACCGCCGCGAGATCGACCGCATCACCGGCGAGGTGCAGCAGAAGGGCCACACCTGCGTGCCGCTGGCGCTGTACTGGAGCCACGGCCGCGTGAAGTGCGAGATCGCCGTGGTGAAGGGCAAGCAGCTGCACGACAAGCGCGACTCCGAGAAGGAGCGCGACTGGCATCGCAACTCTCCTTACAAACACTTCCTCCTCATCTCCGCGCCGGGGCGGCTAGGCTTGAGCAAGGCCCGCGGCCTGGCCGCGCCTGTCAGATCGGGCAGCTGTACGGCCCGATCTGACCGTGGACTTCGACATTGGCCGATGTAA
>JAJNDL010000029.1 GCA_021156385.1 Moraxellaceae bacterium
CAGCGGCAGCCTGCGCCTTTACGAGCACGGTGTCGTATTCAGGGCCGGCAGCGGGCAGAGCGTGACGCTGCCGCTCGCCGGCCTGGAGCTGAAGCTGGGAGGGGCCGGCAACCGCCTGCTTTTCTTCACGCACCCGGCGCTGCCGGGCTGGCAGCTCTACAGCGCGGAGCTGGCGGTGCTGCAGGCGCCGGTGCTGGCCGGTCATCCGGCCGTGGCCGGCGTCGCGATGGCGAAACGCCGCAACCGCCGCCGCGGTCTCGCGGCGCTCGTCGCCGGGCTCGGTGCCTTCGTGCTGGCCGGCTTCCTGCTGTGGTGGTCCTTCGATGCGCTGAGCGCGGCGGCGGCGCGGCGCATTCCGCCGGCCTGGGAGGACAGGCTCGGCGCCAGCGTGATCGCCCAGTACCGCCTCGGCCACGACTTCATGGACGAGAAGCAGGCACAGGCGCTGCTGGCGCCGCTGACGGCCTCGCTCGCCGACTCGCTGCCCGATCGCAGATACCGGCTGCGCTTCTACGTGGTGAACGATCCCGCCATCAACGCCTTTGCGCTGCCCGGCGGCCATGTGGTGATCCATTCCGCGCTCGTCCTGAAGGCCGAACGCGCGAGCCAGCTGCAGGGCGTGCTCGGCCACGAGATCGCGCATGTCACCGAGCAGCACGGCATGCGCGCCGTGATCCGCAGTGCCGGCCTCTATCTCGTCGCACAGGCGCTGATCGGCGATGCCAGTGGCCTCATGGCCGTGCTGGCCGATGCCGGTCCGCTGCTGCTCAACCAGAAATACTCGCGCGACTTCGAGCGCGACGCCGACGCCGAAGGCTATGCGCTGCTCAAGCGCGCCGGCATCGACCCGCGCGGCATGGCCGATTTCTTCCGCCTCATCCTCGCCGAGGAGAAGAAGCAGATGGAGAAGATCGGTGACGAGAACGCGCGCCGCGCCATGGAGGCGGCGCGCGGTTTCCTGGGCACGCATCCGGAAACGCCGGAGCGTATCGCCAACCTCGAGAAGAAATTGAAGCAGGAGCCGGCCGGTGGCTGGCGCGACGATCAGCAGGCCTTCCTGCAGCTGAAGCGGCAGGTGGAGCAGTTCGTGACGGAACGGGGCGGCAAGCCGGCCGCGCCGTGACATTTCCCGATTTGAAAGCGGTTTCAAGAAGAAGGAGAGCAGCGTGAAAACCGAGATCCGGGGCGGCGACGCCTTTTCCTACGTGGACGTGGCGCTGGCGCCCGGCGAAAAGCTGGTGGCCGAATCCAACGCCATGTCCAGCATGTCCGCCGACCTCGACCTGAAGGCGAAGTTCAACGGCGGCTTCTTCTTCGCCATCCTGCGCCGCCTGCTGGTCGGCGAGACGCTCTTCATCAGCCACTTCAGCAACAACACCAATGGCGAGCGCCGCCTGGTGCTGGTGCAGCCGACGCCCGGCACGGTGCGCAGCCTCGAACTCGACAACGAAACCTTCTTCCTCCAGCCCGGCGCCTTCCTGGCCTGTTCGGGCGACGTGAAGATCGGCATCAGGTTCGCCGGCCTGATCTCCTGGATCGCGCGCGAAGGCTTATTCCGCATCGCGGTGAGCGGCACGGGCAAGGTCTGGTACGGCGCCTACGGCGCGCTCATCGACAAGGAGATCGACGGCGAGTACATCGTCGATACCTCGCACCTCGTGGGCTACACGCCCGGCATCAGTCTCAAGCTGCAGCTGGCCGGCGGCATCTTCGCCAGCCTCCTGGGCGGCGAAGGGCTGGTCACGCGCGTGGTCGGCAAGGGACGTGTCGTCATCCAGACGCGCAGCCTCTCGGGGCTCGCCGGCTGGATCAATCCGAAATTGCCGTAAGCAGGAGCGGAACCATGCAGATCGAATTCATGCACCAGCCCGGCAACACGGCCGCCCGCGTGTGGCTGGAACCGGGCGAGACGCTCACCGCCGAGGGCGGCGCCATGATCGCCATGAGCGGCCACCTCGGCATCGAGACGACCACGCACAAGAAAGGCAGCGGCGGCATCCTGAAGGCCGTGAAGCGCATGTTTGCCGGTGAATCGTTTTTCATGAACCACTTCAGCGCGAGTGATCGCGCCGGCGAAGTCTGGCTGGGCAGCACGCTGGCCGGCGACATGATGCGCTACGAGCTCGACAGCGAAACGCTGATCGTGCAGGCCGGCTCCTTCGTCGCCGCCGAGCACAGCGTCGGCATCGACATGGGCTGGCAGGGCTTCAAGAACCTGCTCTCCGGCGAGAGCATGTTCTGGCTGCGCCTCTCGGGTCGCGGCCAGGTCGTCCTGAACGCTTTCGGGGCGATCTATCCGGTGGAGGTCGATGGCGAGTACATCGTCGACACCGGGCACATCGTCGCCTTCAGCGAGACCCTGGATTTCACGCTCACCAAGGCCGGCAAGAGCTGGCTGTCGTCCATCCTTGGCGGCGAGGGCCTGGTGTGCAAATTCCAGGGCCGCGGCACCGTGTGGTGCCAGTCGCACAACCCCGGCAGTTTCGGGAAAAGCCTGACCGGCCTCCTGCGGCCGCGCCGCGCCTGAACGGAGACAGACCATGACGCACAAGGTTCAGGTCGCCGGCTTTGCCGGAACGCATGACGAAGCCACAGTGAAGGCCGCCTTCGCGCAGCTCTTCCGCATCACCGACGAGAAAGCAGCGCAGCTGCTCGCCCGCCTGCCGCTGGTGATCAAGGAGGGGCTGGACGCCGACACGGCGCAGAAATACCGCAGCAACCTCGAGAAGATCGGCCTGCGCGTGGAAATCCTCGCGCCGATGGCACGGATGCCGGAGCCGGCGCTCGCGATCGACGATGACGAGCCGCCTGCGCCGGCACGCGCACCGGTTGCGCCGCCCCCCGCCCCGCAGGCCGTGCCGGCCGTGCAGCCCGGCCTGCCGTTCCGCATCGACGGTCGTCCCGACTTCGCCTTCCTCACCGTGCAGCTGCCCGCCAACCGCACGCTGAAGGTTGAGGCCTCGGCCATGGCTACCATGGACACGACCCTCGTCATGAAGACGAAGCTCAAGGGCGGGCTCGGCCGCTTCCTCACCGGCGAGTCGCTCTTCGTCAACGAGTTCACGGCCGAGAACGTGCCGGGCGAGATCGGCATCGCACCGGGCGCGCCGGGCGACATCGGCCACGTCTACCTGCGCGGCGAAACGCTCTACCTGCAGAACTCCGCCTTCGTGGCCTGCGATCCGGCGGTGAACCTCGAGACCAAGTGGCAGGGCTTCACCAAGGGCTTCTTCTCGGGTGAGAGCTTCTTCCTCGTGCGCGCGAGCGGCGAGGGCGATCTCTGGTTCAACACCTACGGCGGCATGATCGAGCTGGACATCGACGGCGACTACGTCGTCGACACCGGCAACATCGTCGCTTTCACCGACGGGCTCGAATACCGCATCAGCAAGGTCGGCGGCTACAAGTCGCTGTTCTTCTCGGGCGAGGGCCTGGTCTGCCGCTTCAGCGGCCGTGGCAAGGTGTGGATCCAGACGCGCGCGGCCACCGCCTTCGTGAGCTGGGCGCATTTCTTCCGCCCGGTGAAAGGCAGCTGATCCTCGACGGCAATAAAAAAGCCCGGCATGCCGGGCTTTTTTATTGCCTGCTGCGCCGTGCTCAGGCGCGCTGCCGGCGCAGCGCCAGCACCAGCACGCCGGCCGAGACCGTCCAGAGCAGGATGCCCTGCAGGGCGAGCAGGCTGGCATTCAGGGAACCGCTACCGACCGCGGCTTCCTGCAGGTTGAGGATGAGGTGAAGACCCATGACAACTCCGAAAATCGGCCATCGCAATGGTGGAGGCAGGGTGATGGCCAACCCCTGCTCCTGCCGCCCTGGCAATTTTCCGGATTATTTCTGTGCGGTTGTTTTCAGCGTGCGCAGGCGCGCCGGTTCCCGGCCGGACTCGGCGTAGCGGTCGAGCTGCGCGCCCATGGTCTGGGCCAGCATCTCGAGGCGCTTCGCCGGAGCAGGATGCGTCTTGAACATCAGGGCGACGGCGCCGTCCTGCGGATTCACGGCATCCAGCGTCTGCAGCGAGGCGACGAGGCCGAAGGGGTTGTAGCCGGCACGCGCGGCGAGCACGACGCCCATGCGGTCGGCTTCGAACTCGTCGCCCTTGTCGAGGCCGCGCGCAAAGAGCTCGGTGCCGGCCGTGAAGGCCTGGAGGCTGTGCGCGGCGTCGCGGTTGTTCTTCTTCTCGGCCACCGCGGTGGCGAGCTCCATCTGCCATTCGCGGCCCAGCGCCGACTTGATGGCCTTGAGCTGGTGGCGCTGCACCACGTGCGAAATCTCGTGCGCGAGCACACCGGCGAGTTCGGCCTCGTTGCGCAGCTTCTCGTAGAGGCCGCGCGTGATGAGGATGGTGCCGCCCGGCGTGGCGAAGGCGTTGACGTCGGCATCCTCGGTGACGCCGAAGCGCCAGGGCAGGCTAGGGCGCTCCGACTGCAGCGCGATCCACAGGCCGACCTTGTTCACGTACTGCTGCAGCGCCTCGTCCTTCACCAGCGGCGCGGCGCCGAGCAGGTTGGCGGTGATGCCCTGGCCGATCTCGATCTCCTGCGGCTCGGGAATGTCCTTCAGGGACTTGATCATCTTCTTGCCGATGCCGAGGGCTTTCTGGGTTTCCGGGTCGCCCAGCTTCTGCAGGGCGTTGCCGAGATCGAAAGCATGGGCGGTGGAGGCGAGGACCAGCGTGGCCAGGAGGAGACGTTTCATTGCGCTTTCTCCCCGCTGCCCGGCGCGAGGTAGTCGATCTTCTCGGCGGAGAGCTTTGCCTGCTTGGCGAAGCTGCGCGCGCTGTTCTCGCTCTGCCTGAAGCGGTCGAGTTTCTGCGCTTCTTCGGCGTCGGGTTGCGCGTTCTTCAGCTTCTCCTCGGAGAGGCCTTTCACGCCGGTGCTGACTGTGTTGCCGCTGGAGCCGGTGCGGAACACCGAGGCCAGTGCCCCGACGCCGGCCTCGCCGCGCTGGCCGGAGCCGGTGCGCACCGTGAGCAGGCGCACCCAGCCGCTCTGCCCGCCGGCCTTCACGTTGGCCCAGGCACCCTTGCGGGCGAGGAGGTCGACCGTGTCCTTGGCCTTGAGGCTGGCCACGACCTCGGCATCGCCGAAGGGTTTGGCGCGCAGTTCGGTGTCTTTCAGCAGGGTGCCGGGTTCGGCCCAGGCAAGTCCGGCGGCGAAGAGCGCCAGCAGGCTCAGGTAGCGCATCTAGTTGTTCTCTAGGGGTTCGAATAACTCCACGCCCTGCTCGCGGCCCTTCACATGGAACTCGCCATGCGAAACGAAACGGAAGCGGCCGGGGGCGGTTAGCTCACAGGCATCGCGCGTACTGCGGGATACCAGTACCCGCGCCACGCCCTTGGTGCAACCTTCAATACGACTGGCGAGATTAACCGTATCGCCAATGGCGGTGTAGTCCAAGCGGTCGTCGCTGCCGAGGAAGCCGACCACGGCCGGGCCGGTGTGCAGGCCGATGCCGATGTCGAAGTCGCCGAGGCTGCTGTCGGCCTGCGCCAGCTCCTGCTTGAAGGCATCCAGCGCCTGCGCCATGCCGATGGCGGCCTGCACGGCGTGCGCGGCATGCTGCGGGTTGTCGGTGGGCGCGTTCCAGAAGGCCATGACGGCGTCGCCGATGAACTTGTCGAGCGTGCCGCCGTGGCGGAACACGACCTCCACCTGCTGCGTGAAGTAGCGGTTGAGCAGCTCCACCACGGCTTCCGGCGTGCGCGTCTCGGACAGCGTGGTGAAGCCGCGGATGTCGGAGAAGAGGATGGTGATCTCGCGCGACTCGGGCTTGCGCTCGCGCGAGAGTTCGCCGGATTTCACCAGGTCGTCGACCACGCGCGGGTCGAGGAAGCGGCCGAAGAGCGTGACCGTGGCCTCGCGTTCACGGCGCTCGCGCCAGAAGGCCTCGGTGGAGAACAGCAGCCAGCCCAGCCAGGTCAGCGCCAGCGCCGCGCCGACCGGCACGTACCAGCGCGAGGCGAGCAGGGCATAGCTGGCGCCTGCCACCAGCGCCGTCAGCACGGTGAGGCCGATGCCGGCGCGCAGCGGATTCACGCGCTTGCGGAAGGCCGTGGCGAGGGCGGCGACGAGCAACAGCGCCAGTGGCCAGCGTGCCGGCACCTCGCGCAGCCAGTCGCCCTGCCGCAGGTTGGCGATGGCCGTCATGATGACCTCCGCGCCCGGCGTCAGCGTCGCCTTCGGCGTGGGGCGCAGGTCGTAGAGGCCGGGCGCCGTCGCGCCGATGAAGACGATGCGGCCGCGCAGGCTGTCGGCCAGCGTCGGCTGCTCGCGGGCGAGGTCGTGGAAGAGGTCGCTGTAGGCGATCTGCTGCGGCAGGCGGCCGTACCAGTGCAGGCGGATGCGCTCGTCCGGCGGTAGCGTCGTGCCGCTGTGGCGGGCGACGGCGGCGCTCATGGTGGGCAGGCGCCAGCCGTCGATCCCGGTGTAGAGGCGGGCGTGGCGGCCGACGCCGTCTTCGTCCCTTTCGAAGTTGATCAGGCCGCCCTGCCAGTTGCGTTCCTGCAGGATGCCCGGCACCAGCAGCGGGGCCTTTGCATCGGCACGGGCGGCGGCGGTTTTCATGGCGCCGAAGCTGGGCGGCAGCGCGGCCAGCGGTCCGGGCTTGCCGTCGGCCATCAGCAGCGAGGGGAAGAACAGGTTGTCGTACTGCGCCGCAATGTCGCGCAGCACGGCATCGCTGTCGGGGCGGAAGGTGTCGGGCTCGCTGAAGAAGACGTCGAAGGCGATCGCCCGCGGCTCGTAGGCCTGCAGGTTGGCGATGAGCTCGCCGTGCACGCCGCGTGGCCAGGGCCAGGAGCCGGCCGTCTCCAGCATCCCGGCATCCTCCAGGCTCTTCTGGTCGATGGTGACGAAGACGATGTCGTCGGGCGGCAGGCGTGACTGCGCATGCTGCGCGACCATGGCATCGCCGACGCGCTGATCGAGGCGGTCGAGCAGGCCGGTGAGCTGGAGCAGGGCCGCCAGCCCCGCCAGCAGCAGGGCGGGCACGACGAGGGCCTTGTGCGTCGGCGCGGCCATCAGCGCTGCTCCACCACGGTCAGCAGCGGCGATTCGAAGACGGCAACCGGGGCGATGACGGTTTCATCCAGGGGCACGCGCTGGCCGTAGCGCTCCTGCATCTTGCGCTTCACGGCGGGATCGTCGAGATGGAAATCGCGCAGCTGCTGCGTGGCGCCGACCTGGAGGCCGGTGGCGCGGAAATACGCCTTCCACACGAGCTCGGAGCAGTAGATGCGCCCGTCCGACCACTCGAAGGTGAGGTCGTAGGAGCGGCCGAGGAATTTCTCGCCCTCGCGGCGCAGCTGCTGCAGGTCGGCGGCGGAGAGCGGGGCAGCGAGACGCTTGATGACGTAGCGGCCGCCTTCGCCGCGCGCCTGCCACTGCGCAAGCGGCGTGTACTTCACCGGCTGCACGGCCTCCAGCACGAAGGGCTTGCCGCCGCGCAGGAAGATCAGGCCCATGTGGCTGTAGCGCGAGCCCGTCGCTTTCTGCACGGCAATACTCTGCGCCGAACGCGAGGTGTGGAAGATGATGTCGCCGTCCCGGGGCGTATAGGCCGATGCCGCGCCTGCAAGCAGCAGGGCGCATACCCCTGTCAGAATTTTCACCGCATTCCCTCTTGCTGGGGTTTAGCTGGCCGACAGCATGGCCTCCGCATGCTTGCGCGTCTCGGCGGTGATGGTGAGGCCGCCGGACATGCGTGCAATTTCCTCAATGCGTTCCTCGCGCGTCAGCTCGCGCACCGCACTGGTGGTGTTGCCGCCCTGCACGCTCTTCTCCACGCGCAAGTGCTGGTGGCCGAGCGCGGCAACCTGCGGCTGGTGCGTGATGGAGAACACCTGGGCGTAGTCGCCCAGCTCGCGCAGCAGGCGACCGACCACTTCGGCGATGCCGCCGCCGATGCCGACGTCGACTTCGTCGAAGACCATGACCGGCACCGGCGAGTGCTTGGCGTTCACCACCTGGATGGCGAGCGAGACGCGCGAGAGTTCGCCGCCCGAGGCGACCTTCGCCAGGCCCTTCAGCGGCTGGCCGGGGTTGGCGCTGATCAGGAACTCGATGTCGTCGAGGCCGTGCGCAGCGGGCTTTTCCAGCGCCGTCAGCGCGACCTCGAAGCGGGAATTGCCCATGCCCAGCGTTTTCAGGCGGGCAAGGACTTCGTCGCCGAACTGCTTCGCCGCCTTCTGGCGCGCCTTGCGCAGCTTCTCGGCGGCGGCGGCGTAACTCTTTTCGAGCGTGGCGACTTCGCGCGCGAGGGCCTCGAGGTCCTGGCTGCGCTGCAGCTGCGCCTGCTCGTCGGCCAGTGCGGCCTGCACGTCCGGAATCTCCTGCGGCGGGACGCGGTGCTTGCGCGCGAGGGCGTGCACGGCGGCAAGACGGTCTTCGAGCTCGGTGAGGCGCGCCGGATCGGCGTCCAGGCTTTCCAGGTAATGGCGCAGCGTGGAGGCGCCTTCCTCGATCTGGATCAGGGCGCCGTCGAGCAGCTCGGCGACCTCGTCCAGTCTCGGGTGGCGGCTGCGCTCGCCTTCCAGTGCCTTCAGCGCCTGCTGGATGCAGCGCGCGGCGTTGTCGGATTCATTTTCGGTGAGGCGGTCCAGCGTCAGCTCGCCGTTCTGCAGCAGCGAGCCGAGGTTGGCGAGGGCGTCGTGCTCCTGCTCCAGCTTTTCATAGTCGCCGGCCTTCAGGCCGAGCGCTTCCAGCTCGCCGAGCTGGTGGGTGACGAG
>JAJNDL010000030.1 GCA_021156385.1 Moraxellaceae bacterium
TCTCGCGGCAGGTCGCGCAGACGCCGCAGGGCTCGGAGCTGACGCCGGTCTCGCAATTCAGGCACTTGGCCAGGATGCGCGCGATGGTGGTCTTGCCGACGCCGCGCGTCCCGGTGAAGAGGTAGGCATGGTGCAGACGGTCCTGGTCCAGCGCATTGATCAGCGCGCGCGCCACATGCTCCTGGCCGACGAGCTCGCGAAAGCTCTTCGGCCGGTACTTGCGGGCAAGAACCTGGTAACTCATGCGTAATCCTTCCAGCGTGGGGTGGGCGCCAAGGGGGAGCCCAAAGGAGCGCCTATGCTAGCGAATGCACCTGCCGGGCTGAAGCACAAAGCGGCCAAAACCTTGCGGCACTTACCGGCGGCCCGGCAGCCGGGGGGCGGCAGGCCGCCCCGGGCGCGGACGGCAAGTTACAAAATCCGTCCAGCCGCTGCTTTGAACGGCTCCACAACCGCTGCTTATCTTGCCATCAGGACCGACGGGGAGCCGAACGCATGGGCAGCATGGAACAGGGTGTGATGGAGCAGACCGCGCAGTACGTCTCGCGCGTCGCCAACGAGACCTACGGGCAATCGCGCCGCATCATGCCGGAGCAGCCCTGGTGGCAGAACCTCGACCCGGCCTTCTGGCGCTTCCCCGACGACTTCTACCTCGACCTCCCCACCCAGCTCATGGTCGACGGCACGGCCCTGATCGACAAGGGCATACGCACCCTGAGCGCCACCCTCATCCTCGGGGCGGCCCTGCCCATCATGCTCCGGCCCGGCCAGCTGCGGAACGACATGGCGCAATGGAGCTTCTACAAGGCGCTGGCCGACCGCGGCCGACCGGAGGCCTTCTTCCCGCGCCCCACCCAGCGGGTGGCCATGCGCAGCAAGCTCGGCGGCCGCCTGGACTTCCGGCCGCAGGAAGGCTTCGTCGAGGTGCTCTCCTTCGAAAGCCAGTTCGAGCCGGTGAACCCGGCCCTGCGCGACGGCTATATCCGCCACGGCCGCAACCGCATCGCCTGGGCCCAGCACTGGCGCCACGACGGACCGCCGCGACCCACCATCTGCCTGCTGCACGGTTTCATGGCCGACCCCTACTGGCTCAACTCCCGCTTCCTGGCCCTGCCCCGCTTCTACCAGATGGGCTACAACGTGCTGCTCTACACCCTGCCCTTCCATGGTCCGCGCCGGGAACCGCGCACGCCCTTCAGCGGCCACGGCTATTTCTCCTACGGCCTCTGCCACGCCAACGAGGCCATCGCCCACGCCGTGCACGATTTCCGGGTCTTCCTGGACTATCTGGAAATCACCGGCGCGCCCAGCTTCGGGGTGACCGGCATCTCGCTGGGCGGGCATATCGCCGCCCTGCTGGCAGCCGTGGAGGACCGCCTGAGTTTCGCCGTCCCGAACGTGCCGGTGGCCAGCATTCCCGACCTCACGCTGGAGTGGTTCCCCGTCGGGCCCATGCTGCGCCTCGGCATGCGCCTGGCCGGCATCGACATCCGCGAGCTGCGCCATGCCAGTGCCGTTTCCTGCCCGCTCACCTACGCGCCGAAGATCCCGAAGGAGCGCCTGCTCATCATCGGTGGCGCCGGCGACCGCTTCGCGCCACCCAAGCACGTGCGCCTGCTCTGGGACCACTGGAACCGGCCACGCCTGCACTGGTTCCCGGGCAACCACCTCATCCACCTCGACCAGGGCCGCTACCTCACGGAGATGGCGGAGTTCCTGCACGAGATCGGCTTCGACCGGCCGTAAGTACCGGCATCCGGCGGTGCCAGCCGCCTTTCGGGAATCCCGCATGGACGTCGCGGAGCGGCCTGCGTTAAAAGGTCGACTCGGCATTTTCCCAAGGACCCGGTATGCGTCTCGCCTACATCGCCCAGGGCAAGCTCCACCTGCTGGAAGAATCCGGCAAGGCCCGCCAGATCGACAGCCACTTCGCGCAGGATTTCATCAATCGCTCGATCCAGATCGCCGAGCGTCGCGCCTGGAAGAGCAGCGGCGGCTCCGGCATGTGGGCCGGCACCAACCTCTGGAACACGAAGGAAGACTTCGACCCGGCCAGGATCAGCATCAGCTTCTCCGACGTGACCCCCGGCGGAAAGGACGGCGAGATCGTCTACTGCCTGCAGACCGAGCGGGTCAGCGGCATGTTCACCTACCGGCTCGAGGACAACCACGAGACCCGGCTCTTCCACAAGAACGACTTTCCGCTCGGCGACATCTGCCGCCGCCCTGGCGAAGACGCACTGGTGGCTTCGCTGCACAAGCCGTCCGGCGTCAGCCATCTCATCCTGTTCCGCGAGGACAGCCCGCACTACCGCGAGATCACCGAGGGCGACTCGCGCGACGAGGCGCCGCACTGGAGCCGGCACGATTCCGCCAAGCTGCTCTACCAGTCATCCGGCGTGGGCCGCAACGGCGAGGGCTTCTGCACCGGCTACGGGCCGTCCGCGCTCATGCAGATCGACCTGGCGAGCGGCGAGCTGACCACGCTGCTCGAGGACGAGCGCCGCGACCTGCTGCAGCCGCGCACCAACGCCGCCGGCGACCTCTTCTTCATCCGCCGTCCCTGGCAGGCCGAACCCTGGCGCCACGGTTATTTCCTGCGCGCCCTGAAGGATTTCGTGCTCTTCCCCTTCCGCGTGGTGCGCGCCTTCATCGATTACCTGAACGTGTTTTCCATGGTGTATTCGCGCAAGCCGCTGAAGACCGCGGGCGGCCCGCCGCGGCCGGAGCAGGACCTGGGGCGCGCCATCCTGCGCGGCCGGTACCTGAATGTGCAGAAAGCCCTGGGCCGCTTCCAGGACAAGAACGACACACCGGCCCTGGTGCCGCGCAGCTGGGAGCTGGTGAAGCGGCGGGCCGACGGCAGCGAGGAGATCCTGGCGCGCGGCGTTTCGGCCTTCGATGTCGGTGCCGATGGCGAGATCTTCTACACCAACGGCACGGGCATCTTCCGGTTGCAGGATGGCGCGCACGAGCGGGTCGGACGCACCTGGCTGATCGAAAAACTCGTGCTGCTGTAAGGCCGCGGGCGGGGCGCCGTATATACTTCCTCCACTTCCCGACCGCCGAAACCACGCATGGCCGACATCCTGCCCTTCAAGAAGCCGGTGAAACCCCTGGGCCTTTGCCAGCACGGCTTCCACAAATGGAAAATCCGCAACGACAAGCAGTTCGACGTGAAGCTGGGCAAGCTCGTCACGGTGTACCGCTGCGAGCGCTGCGGCGAGCAGAAGGTCAAGGCGCAATGACGGCCCCCGCCGTGCCGGAGATGCGCGCATGAAAGCCGGTTTCCACCAGGACTATCCCGCCTCGCCCGAGCGCCTCTGGCAGGTCTTCGGGCAGCCCGACTACCCGCACCGCAAGTACGCGGCACAGGGCATCACCGCCTACTGCGTGCGCCAGTTCGACGTTTCCGCGGACCGCATCAGCCTGGACCTCGAGCGCACGCTGGCCGTGCCGGTGGAGCGCATCCCGCACTTCGTGCAGCGCTTCGTGCATCCGGAACAGGTCCTGCACTACGTCTCACACTGGCACCGCGATGCCGGTGGCCACTGCAGCTTCGACCTGAAGATCCTCCTGCCGGGACTGCCGGTCAGCATCGAAGGCAGGGGCGAGCTGCGCCAGAGCGCTGCGAACGCCTCGCGCCTGTCCATCGACTTCGACATCCGCGTGCCGGTGCCGCTGCTCGGCGGCAAGATCGAGAAGCTGCTGGCCGGCTTCATCGAGAAATCCTTCCGCGACGATCACGCCTTCACGCTGCAGTACCTGGCGGAGGCCGGCTGACAGCGTTCATCCAGAAAGAAAAAGGCGCGAGCATCGCGCCTTTTTCTCGGGTGGGCTTCGTCAGGCAATCGCCTTGCCGCGCTTGCCCGGGACCTTCTGCTTCGTCACGCCGGCGCATTTCACGACGTGGTAATCGTCGCTCTTCAGCTTGCGGGTCTCCAGCCAGAACTTCCAGGTGGAGAACGGCCACAGCACGAAGTTGCCGCCTTCCGCGCTCTGGTACCAGCCCTTGCAGCCCGTGGTCCACACCGTGCCGGCAAAGCCGGCCTGGACGCGCGCATTGAACGCCTCCTGCGCCTCGGGTTTCACGTCGATGCAGTCGGCACCTTTGGCCTCCACCAGGTCCATGGCCTGCAGGATCAGCTTCGCCTGCGCCTCGATCATGAACACGATGGAGTTGTGGCCGAGGCCGGTGTTGGGACCCACGAGCTGGAACAGGTTGGGATAGCCCGCGGTGAACACGCCATAGTGCGAGGTGGCGAGGTCCTTCCAGTCGTCGATCAGGCTGCGGCCGCCGGCGCCGGTGAGCGGGAAATCCTTCATGTAGATGCGCGGGTCGACGATGAAGCCTGTGCCGAGGATGATGCAGTCCGCCGGCCGCTCGACGCCGTCCGCGGTGACGATGCTGTGCTCGCGCACTTCCCTGATCCCGGCGGTGACGAGCTCGACGTTCCTGCGATTGAACATCGGATACCACTTGTTGGAGATGAGCACGCGCTTGCAGCCGATGGTGTAGTCCGGCGTGAGCTGCGCACGGGTGAGCGGGTCCTTCACCTGCAGTTTTATGAAGGCCTCGGCGATTCCCTGGAAGAAGCGCGCGAGCGAGGGATGGATGATGGGCCAGACGCGCGACTCGTTGGTCCAGTACAGCCGCGCGCGGTGCAGCTTGCGCAGCAGCGGGAATTTCTCGAAGGCCTTCTGCTCCAGCTTCCAGTAGCTGCGGGTGTCGCGCGGGATCACCCAGGCCGGCGTGCGCTGGAACACGTAGAGCTGCTTCACGTCCGGCGCGATCTCGGGGCAGTACTGGATGGCGGAGCCACCGGTGCCGATCGACACCACGTTCTTGCCGTGCAGGTTGTACCCGTGGTCCCACTGCGAGGAGTGCATGACCTTGCCCTTGAACTTGTCGAGGCCCTTGATCGCGGGGATGTGGGGCACGTGCAGCGGACCGGAAGCGAGCACGAAATAGCGGCAGTCGATGGTGTCGCCACGCCTGGTGCGCAACGTCCAGCGTCCGGTGTCGTCGTTGTAGTGCGCCTCGCAGACTTCCTGGCCGAAATGGACGAAGGGACGCAGGCCGTACCGGTCCGTCACGTCGAGCATGTAGTTGTGGATCTGGCGCCAGTCGGCGTAGCGGTGCGTCCAGTCCGGACGCGTGGCGAACGAGTACGAATAGAGGTGCGACTGCACGTCGCAGGCCGCGCCCGGATAGGTGTTGAAATACCAGGTGCCGCCGACGTCCTCGCCCTTCTCCAGGATCACGAAGTCGTCGTTGCCGGCCTCGCGCAGCTTGATCGCCATGCACAGGCCGCCGAAGCCGGCGCCGAGGATGGCGACCTCCACCTTCTGGGTTCCGGGGTTGATGGGGGCCTTGCTCGTCATGTCCTTACCTCACCGTTCATTGATTGGTGAGGCGACTATCCGCAAAAAATTGTCGAGCCGGTTTGATCCAGGTCGAACCGGGGCGCTACCCGGCCCGACATGACAAACTCCTGGCATCTTCGGCCTGCATAATCGTCGGCTTTTGCCCGGTGATGACAGCCATTCAGAATGCGATCATGGCAGCCGGACGAGTCCTGCGAAGCAAAAAAAAGGGCCGGCGATTGCCGGCCCTTTTGCTGCGTTGCGAATACCTTATGCCGTGGCCTTTTCCTTTTGCGGCGCGCCGAGCTTCGCGGAGCAGATGCCGAACACGTAGTCGCCGGTCTTCACCTTGCGCGTATCCAGCCAGAACTTCACCGTGGTGTAGGGCCAGAGCGTAGCGTTGGTGCCGTCCTCCTGCACGTACCAGCTCTTGCAGCCGGAGGTCCACACCGTGCCCTGCAGGTCGCGCTGGAGCTGCGCGTTGAAAGCCTGCTGCGCCGTGGCCTTTACCTCGATGTAGTCAGCCTGCTTCTGCTGCTGCAGCTTCATGCACTCCAGCACGTAGTGCACCTGCGCCTCGATCATGAAGATGATGGAGTTGTGGCCGAGGCCGGTGTTGGGGCCGACCAGCTGGAACAGGTTGGGGAAGCCGCTGATCGTGGTACCGAGGTAGGCGTTGGAGCCGGCCTTCCAGTCCTGGCGCAGGTCACGCCCGCCCTGGCCGATGACGGGGAAATTCTTCATGTAGATGCGCGGGTCGACGACGAAGCCGGTGCCGAGCACGATGCAGTCCGCCGGACGCTCGACGCCGTCGGCCGTCACGACGCCACGCTCGGTGATCTCGCGGATGCCTTCCGTCACCAGCTCCACATTGGGCCGGTTGAACATGCGGTACCACTCGTTGGAGATCAGGATGCGCTTGCAGCCGATGGTGTAGTCCGGCGTCAGTTTCCTGCGCAGATCGGGATCCTTCACCTGCAGACGGATGACGCCCTTCACGAGGGCCTCCAGCGTGCGCGCCACCAGCGGATGGATGTTCATCGCGAGGCGGATCTCGTTGGTCCAGTAGTAGCGGGCGCGGTGCAGCTTGCGCAGCAGCGGGAACTTCGCGAACAGCGCCTTCTCGATGCCGAGGTAGCGGCGCTCGTCACGCGGGATCACCCAGGCCGGCGTGCGCTGCATGACGGTGAGCTGCCTCACCTGCGGCGCGATGGCCGGGCAGTACTGGATGGCGGAGGCGCCGGTGCCGATGGAGACGACGTTCTTGCCGGCGAGGTCGTAGGAGTGGTCCCACTGCGAGGAGTGCATGACCTTGCCCTTGAACTTCTCGAGGCCCTTGAGGGTCGGGAAGGCGGGCACGTGCAGCGGGCCGGAGGCGATGATGAAGTAGCGCGTGGTGAAGGTGTCGCCCTTCTCGGTGCGGACGGTCCAGAGCGCGGTGGCCTCGTCGAAGCGGGCCTCGTTCACGACCTGGCCGAAGCGCACGAAGGGGCGGATGCCGCGCTTCGCGGTGACATCGTCGATGTACTGCTTGATCTCGGGCTGCGGTGCGAAGCGCTTGGACCAGTTCGGGTTGCCCTCGAAGGAGAAGGAGTACATGTGCGACTGCACGTCGCAGGCGGCGCCCGGGTAGCTGTTGAAGTTCCAGGTGCCGCCAACGTCCTCGCCCTTCTCCAGGATGACGATGTTGCCGTGGCCGGCCTCGCGCAGCTTGATGGCGGCGCAGAGGCCGCCAAAGCCGGCGCCGACGATGACGGCGTCGAGGATTTGCGTCTTGGAGGAGGGAAACTGGGCCTGGCTGGTCATGGAGGAACTCGCTGTAGTCGTTATGGGCTTGTGCGATGAGCCGGACTCTAGGGGCTTTCCGGGTACGGCCGATATGCTAGGCTCGCCTCACTAATTGATATTTCCGGCCAAAGCATGTCCACCCGCCCCGCTCTCGGCATGATCTACATCCTGCGTGGTCTCCGTGACCTCGGGGAAGACATCACCCCGGTGCTGGACCGCTACGGCATCGACCTCGAGCGCCTGGACCCGGCGGCCCGCGTCGACCGGGCGCTGGAGCTGCGCATCTACATGGAGATCGCCGACCGCCTGAAGGACCCGCTGTCCGGCCTGCGCACCGGCACCTTCTTCGGCTTCACCGGCTACGGGCCGCTGACCATGCTGCTCATGACCTGCAACGATGCCTATGAGGCCATCCAGGCCGGCATCCGCTACCAGCAACTCACCTACCTCTTTGGCGACCTGCGCTTCGAACCGGGGCAGCAGGTCAGCACCCTGGTGCTGACGCCGCTGCGCCTGCCCGAGAAGCCCTTCCGCTTCCGCGTCGACGGCGAGGCCTCCGGCACCTTCAAGCTGGTCAAGGACATGCAGGCCGCCCTCGGCCTGGACCTGCGCGCCGAGCGCATCGAGCTGCCCTATCCGCGGCCGGCGGAGGCGCGTGTCTACGAAGAGCACTTCCAGTGCCCGGTGGTGTTCGGCGAGAGCGCCGAGACCCGCTTCCGGATCCGCAACGAACACCTGCAGATCCGCTTCCCCACCGCCGACCCGACGGCCCACGCCCTCTTCCGCGCCCAGTGCGAACAGCAGCTGGCCGAGCAGGAGGCCACGGTGCCGGAAAAACTCAGAGAGAAGGTCGCCGCCCACCTCGAGCTCTTCACCGGGGGCTTTCCTGCGGCGGCCGAGGTGGCCTCCGCCTTCGACATTTCCGAACGCAGCTTCCGCCGCCAGCTCTCGGCCGAGGGCAGCTCCTTCCGCGCCGTGCTCGACGGGGTCCGCTACCGCAAGGCGCAGCAACTCCTGCAGGGCAGCCGGCAGTCGGTCGAGGCGATTGCCCGGGAACTCGGCTATGCCGAAGCGGCGGCCTTCATCCATGCCTTCCAGCGCTGGGCCGGCTGTTCGCCGGCGGTCTTCCGCGCCAGTGCCCGGAGCTGACCGTTCCTCTGCCCCGTGCTCCATCGTGGGGCCGGAATTCCGCCGCATTACCGGAAAAGCCACCAGCCCGCTCCGCGCCGGTGCTTGAGGCCTGCCCGTAAGGCCCGGAATCATCGGCACCGATATTGCTACGCCCGTTCTAGGACCTGCTTCGGCAGCCCGGGTACAGGGACCAGGCCCATTCACTTTTTTCCAAAGAAGGAAGAACGACTGCAATGACGCACTCTCTCCATCCCCTGTCCCCTGGTTATCTGCGCGAGGAAAACGCGATGAGCATCGGCGTACTCGGCGAACTTGAACTGAAAAGCCTGTACCAGGCGGTGATCAGCCCGGCGCTGCAGCGCAGCGTCGGCATGGAGGCCCGGCTCCTGGCCCGGCGCGGCACCGGCCT
>JAJNDL010000031.1 GCA_021156385.1 Moraxellaceae bacterium
GCGGCATCGGCTCGCTGCTCAGCTTCATGCTGTTCAACATCCTGCCGACCATCCTCGAGATCACCTTCATCACCATCATTCTGGTCTCGCTCTACGACTGGCGCTTCGCCGTGGTGACCCTGGGCACGCTCACCACCTATATCGCCTGGACCATCGTCGTCACCGAGTGGCGCACCAAGACGCGCCGGGCCATGAACGAGCAGGATTCGCGCGCCAATACGCGGGCGGTGGATTCGCTGCTCAACTACGAGACGGTGAAGTATTTCGGCAACGAGAAGTTCGAGGCGGCGCGCTACGACGAGTCCATGGCGCAGTGGGAGCGTTCCGCCATCCAGAACGAGAAGTCCATCGGCATCCTCAACAGTGGCCAGTCCGCCATCATCGCCATCGGTGTCACGCTGCTGGTGTGGCTGGCGGCGGACGGCGTGGTGCGCGGCGCCATGACGCTGGGCGACCTCGTCGCGGTCAATGCCTTCCTGATCCAGCTCTACTCGCCGCTCAACGTGCTGGGCATGGCCTACCGCGAGATCAAGCAGGCCCTCACCGACATGGAGAAGATGTTCAGCCTCATGCACGAAGAGCAGGAGATCGTCGACCGACCCGGCGCCCTGGCGCTGCGCACGGAGGCGGCCACGGTGCATTTCGAGCACGTCGATTTCGGCTACGACCAGAACCGCCAGATCCTCTTCGACATGGACTTCACCATCCCGGCCGGCAAGACGGTGGCGGTGGTGGGCAGCTCCGGTGCCGGCAAGTCGACGCTGTCGCGCCTGCTGTTCCGCTTCTACGAGCCCGATCGCGGCGCCGTGCGCATCAACGGCACCGATGTGCGCGACCTGACGCAGGACAGCCTGCGCGCGCACATCGGCATCGTTCCGCAGGACACCGTGCTGTTCAACGACACGATCTACTACAACGTCGCCTACGGACGGACCGGTGCTTCGCGCGAGGAAGTGGTGGAGGCGGCGCGCGCCGCGCACATCCTCGATTTCGTGCAGAGCCTGCCGCAGGGCTGGGACACGCCGGTGGGCGAGCGCGGCCTCAAGCTCTCCGGCGGCGAGAAGCAGCGCGTCGCCATCGCGCGCACGCTGCTCAAGAACCCGCCCATCCTGGTGCTCGACGAGGCCACCTCGGCGCTGGATTCCAAGACCGAGCGCGCCATCCAGGCCGAGCTGCACGCCATCGCCGCCGAGCGCACCACGCTCATCGTCGCGCACCGGCTCTCCACCGTGGTCGATGCCGACGAAATCCTGGTGATGGAGCAGGGGCATATCGTCGAGCGCGGCACGCACCGCGAACTGCTGGCGCGCGACGGCATCTATGCGCGGTTATGGGCGCTGCAGCAGAGCGAGGCGGAGAAGGAGGAACAGCTGGACGCGCCGTCCGGACTGCAGGCCTGAGGCCGCACCGGCGTCAGGTGAGTGGAGCAGCACCGCAGGCGCGTCCGCCGGCATGTGAAACCGGCGGCATGACGGGGATGTCGCTGCTGGGGTTCCTGCTGCACCGAGCTTGCCACTACCAGGCTTGGTGCCCGTTGGAATCCGCCATGCAGCACCGGTCTATTCGAGGTTGAGCAGCGCCGTGTTCACGCCCAGGGCCGAGAGGTTGTTGGTGACAGTGCGCTCGGTCAGGAAGCGCAGCAGGTAGTGCGGGCCGCCGGCCTTGAAGCCGGTGCCGGAGAGGCCCTCGCCGCCGAAGGGCTGGCAGCCGACCACGGCGCCGATCTGGTTGCGGTTCAGGTAGATGTTGCCGACGCGCGCGCCCGAGGCGACGAAGTCCAGTGTCGACTGGATGCGGCTGTGCACGCCCAGCGTGAGGCCATAGCCGTTGGCGTTGATCCACTCCAGTACCTGCGGCAGTTCGCTGGCCTTCCAGGTGGCAATGCACAGCACCGGTCCGAAGATCTCCACGCGCGGCAGGTCCTCGCGCGCGAGCAGGAAGGCATGCGGCGCCACGAAATGGCCACGCGCCTCGGCCGGCGGCATGGCGCGCGCCTGCCAGCGCGCCTTGCCGGCCAGTTCCTCGATGACGGCCTCGAGCTGCGCACGGCTGGCGGCGTCGATGACCGGGCCCATGTCGGTCTGGAACAGGCCGGGATCGCCGACGCGCCATTCGTCCAGCATGCCGGCGAGACGCTCCTGCACGATGCCGGCGATCTCCTCCTGCAGCCACAGCACGCGCAGCGCCGAGCAGCGCTGGCCGGCGCTGTTGAAGGCCGACACCATGACGTCGGCGGCGAGCTGCTCGGGCAGCGACGAGCTGTCGGCGATCATGACGTTGAGGCCGCCGGTCTCCGCGATCAGCGGCAGGCGCGCGCCGTCGCGCGCGGCGAGCCGGCGGCTGATGTCGGTGGCGACCTCGGCCGAGCCGGTGAAGGCGACGCCGGCCAGCATCGGGTGCGTGAGCAGGGGCTCGGCGAGCGCCTTGCTCGGCCCCGGCACCAGCTGCAGCACGTCGCGTGGAATGCCGGCGGCATGCGCCATCTGCACGGCGCGGAAGGCGACCAGCGGCGTCTGGCTGGCCGGCTTGGCGAGGACGGTGTTGCCCGCGGCCAGCGCGGCGGCGATCTGGCCGATGAAGATGGCGAGCGGGAAATTCCACGGACTGATGCAGAGGAAGACGCCGCGCCCGTGCAGGCTGAGGTGGTTGCTCTCGCCGGCGATGCCGGGCAGCTCGCGCGGCGTGCACAGGCGCTCCGCCTCGTTGGCGTAGTAGTGGCAGAAGTCGATGGCCTCGCGCCATTCCGCGAGGGCGTCCATCAGTACCTTGCCGCCTTCGCGCATGAGCAGCCCGAGCAGCTCGTTGCGGTTCCGCTCGAGCTGGGCCGCCAGCTCGCGCAGCAGGTTGGCGCGGCCGGCCACCGGCAGCGCATGCCAGCGCGCAAAGGCATGGCGGGCCTGCAGGTAGGCCTGGCCGATCTCGAGCGGCGTGGCGGGACGCAGGGTGCCGATGACCTTGTCGGCGTGCGCGGGACTGCAGCGGCGTTCCACCACCACGTCGATGCCGTGCTCCGCCTCGGTGAGGGAGGTTGCCTCGATCGGCGCGAACTTCGGCAGGTGCTGGCGCAGCACCTGCAGCGTGGCGGCGTCGGCCGGCGTGAAGCCGGGCGCCAGCAGGCGGTCGGGGAGGATGTGCAGCGGCGCGGGAATTTGCGGATGCGGCGTCACCGGATGGCCGACCTTCGCCAGCGGATCCTGCACCAGCGCCTCGGCCGGGATGCTCTTGTCGGTGAGCTGGTTGACGAAGGACTGCGAGCTGCCGTTCTCGAGCAGGCGGCGGACAAGGTAGGGCAGCAGCGTCTGGAAGGCGCCCACCGGGGCATAGACGCGCAGCGGCCGCTGCGTCGCCTCGTGGAAGGCGGCATGTACGGCATCGCCCATGCCCACCAGCTTCTGCACCTCGTAGTCGGCACCCTGCTGCTGCGCGCAGGTCTCTATCCAGGCCAGGGTGTGCGCGTTGTGCGTGGCGAACTGCGGGAAGAAGGCCTCGCGGTTGGCGAGCAGCTTGCGCGCGCAGGCGAGGTAGGCGATGTCGCTGTGCGCCTTGCGCGTGTACACCGGATAGTCCGCCAGGCCCTGGAACTGCGCGCGCTTGATCTCGGTGTCCCAGTAGGCGCCCTTCACCAGGCGCACCGGCACCGGATGGCGGAACTCGCCGGCGATGCGGCCGAGCAGCTCCAGCACCGCCGGCGCGCGCTTCTGGTAGGCCTGCACGGCGAGGCCGAGGCCGCCCCAGCGGCGCAGCGCGGGCAGGCGCGCCATCTCGGAGTAGATGGCGACGGTGAGTTCCAGGCGCTCGCTCTCCTCGGCATCGAGCGTGATGGGGATGCCGGCCTCGGTGGCGAGCTCCGCCAGCGTGCGCAGGCGCGGCAGCAGCTCGCGCACCAGGCGGTCCCACTGCGCGTATTCGAAGCGCGGATGCAGCGCCGAGAGCTTGATGGAGATGCCGTCGCGCGCCAGCAGCGGCAGGTCTTCGCCTTGGCCGGCAAGTGTCTCGATGGCGTTGCGGTAATCCTGGAAATAGCGGCGCGTATCGTCGGCGGTCTGTGCCGCCTCGCCGAGCCGGTCGAAGGAGTAGCGCAGGCCGGGCTTGCGGCGGACCAGGGCCTGCACCATGTCCTCGCCGAGCACGAACTGGCCGGCGAGGAACTGCAGGCCGGCCTCGATGGCGCGGCGGAAGAGGGCGTCGCCCATCTTCAGCACCAGGGCGCGCCAGGTGCCGGAGAGGCTCTCCTCCTGGATGAAGCGCTTGCTGAAGGTGAGGCCGAAGCCGGCGAGCTGCACCGGCAGGGGGCTGCCCTGCAGGCCGGTGGTCCAGTCGCCGCGCACGACGAGATCGTTGATGAGGCGGTTGGCGGACTCCCTGTCGGGAATCCGCAGCAGCGCCTCGGCCAGGGTGAGGAGGGCGCGGCCTTCCTCGCTGGAGAGCTTCCAGGTGGCGAGGAATTCGTTGAAGGCGGGCGAACGGTGCGTGCGGGCGGTAGTGACGACGCGCAACGCCAGCTCGCCCACGGCCGGATCGTCGAGGCTGGCCTGCGGCAGCAGCTTCTCCAGTGCCTGGGCCTCGTCCAGGCTGGCCAGAGTGCGCATGGCGTGGAAGTCGCAGGGCAGTTCGGGCAGGTCCTGCAGCAGCGGATTCATGAGTTCCTCTCGAGCCTCGGGCAACGCGGCGCTCCCTCACCCATCAGTTAAGTGGAAGCTCTGCCGTTTGCAAACCGGTATGGCAGGGATTCCACCGGGGCAGGAAGGCCTGCTCTGGGGATCAGGGGCTGTTAGAATTCAGGTATATACCCAATTGCGGATTTCCCATGAGCCAACTCATCGACAATCGCGCCAAGCTCGTGGTCCAGGAATACCTGGACCACATGCACGAGCACCAGGACACCCTCTCGCGTGAACAGAAGGACCGGCTGCGCGCCCGCATCAAGGAACTGCTGAAGCGCGAGGATGCGGTGCTGGTCGCGCACTACTACACCGACGCCGAGCTGCAGTCGCTCGCCGAGGAAACCGGCGGCTGCGTGTCCGACTCGCTGGAGATGGCGCGCTTCGGCAATGCCCATCCCGCGAAGACGCTGGTCGTGGCCGGCGTGAAGTTCATGGGCGAGACCGCCAAGATCCTGAATCCGGAAAAGCGCGTGCTGATGCCGACGCTGGAGGCGACCTGCTCGCTGGACCTCGGCTGTCCGGTCGACGAGTTCACCGCCTTCTGCGATGCGCATCCCGACCACACCGTGGTCGTGTACGCCAACACCTCGGCCGCGGTGAAGGCGCGCGCCGACTGGGTGGTGACTTCCAGCATAGCCGTCGACGTGATCGAGCATCTTGCCGACAAGGGCGAGAAGATCATCTGGGCGCCGGACAAGCACCTCGGCCACTACGTGCAGAAGGTGACGGGCGCCGACATGCTGATCTGGGACGGTGCCTGCATCGTGCACGAGGAGTTCAAGGCGCGCGGCATCCTCGACCTGAAGAAGGTGCATCCCGATGCCGCCGTGCTCGTGCATCCGGAGTCGCCGGATGCCGTGGTGGAGATTGCCGATGCCGTGGGCTCGACCTCGCAGCTCATCGCGGCGGCGAAGAACCTGCCCAACAAGCGCCTGATCGTCGCCACTGACAAGGGCATCTTCTACAAGATGCAGCAGGCGGCGCCGGAGAAGGAGTTCTTCGAGGCGCCGACCGCGGGCAGCGGGGCGACCTGCCGCTCCTGCGCGCACTGTCCGTGGATGGCGATGAATGCGCTCGACAACCTCGCGCACGTGCTCAAGACCGGCGACCAGGAAATCCATGTCGATCCGGAGATCGGCCGTCAGGCGGTGATCCCGCTGCAGCGCATGCTGGATTTCGCGAAGCAGCTGAAACTCGCGACCAAGGGGAACGCATGAGCGTGTGCGTCGTTGCCGGCCTGCCCTGGAGCAGGCCGGTATGCCGGAAAAGGCCCGCTACGGCGGGCCTTTTCACATCCGGACGGACGCGCGGACGAGCTGCCGCACTCAGGGCTTCTGCTTGATCTGGCCGTGGACCTGTTCGGCCATCTGCAGGTGGTTGCGCAGCTTGGGCAGCATTTCCGAGGCGAACTGCTTGAGCTCGGTACTCTGGCCGTCGCGGCCCTGCTCCTCGAAGAGCTCGATCATCTTCTTGTGGTCCTTGATCTGGGACTCGATGTAGGTCTCGTCGAATTCCTTCTCGCGCTGCTTGTTCAGCTTCTTCGCCATGCGGCGGTGCATGAAGTCGAGATCGGCGGGCGGGGTCACGCCCATCGAGCCGGCGATGTTCATGAGGCGCTGGTTGCCTGCGGTGTGCTCGGTCACCATGGCGTTGCCGTAGTCGCGCACTGCCTGGTTCTGGCCCTTCTGCGCGGCGAGCTGCCCCATCTGCACTTCCGCCATGCCGCCGACGGCGGCCTTCTCGATGAACTTGCGGTCCTGGCGGCTGATTTCCTTCGCAGTCTGTTGCGCTGCGGCGGACGAAGCCTGCACCGGCGTGTCACCGGTCGTGTTGGTGGCGGGAGCGCCCGGCGTGCCGGAGGCGCCCGGTGCCGGCGTGGCGCCGGCGGGTACGCTGTTGCCGGTGTCGCCGTACTGGTCGGGGCCTTCCGCGGCAGCGGGCAGCGCCAGGCACAGGGCCAGCAGCGAGGTGGTGGCGATAGCGGTCTTCTTCATGGCCAATCTCCTTTTGGTCGGGTTTCCGGAGTTCCGGATAGGGGGTGGTCAGGGTGAGGCGGCGGGACAGTCGCGGCAGGGGGCTGCGCCGGCCTTCATGCTTTCCGCGAGCTTGCTGATGCGCTGCAGGTTGGCGCGCAGTTGCGGCAGCAGCTCTGCCGCGAATTTTTTCAGCTCGGCGTTCTCGCCGACGCCCATCTGCATTTCCAGCAGCGCAACGAGATCGCGGTGATCACGCTGCTGCAGCTCGAGGTAGAGGTGGTCGAAGTCGGCGGCGCCGGGTTCGCGGAGCCGGTCGGCGATGGCCTTGTGCTCGGCATCGGGTTCGTCGGGCAACGGTGCGAGCTGCATGGGGCCGAGCAGGTCCGCGAGGCGGCGGTTGGCGGCCGCGAAATCCGCGGCGAGCCGGCTGCCAAGGCGGCGCAGCTCGGGGTCGTCGGCGAGGCGCCCGGCCAGCTCGCCGGTCTCGATCACGGCGAGGCCGGCAGTGACGAAGGCATCGACGAAGCCGCGGTCCTGTGGCAGCAGCGTGCGGGCAGCGGGAGGCTGGGCGCCGGCTTCCGCCGTGCTCAGCGGCGGCGTCAGCGCGGTCGCCGGCAGGGCGACCCCGAGGGCGAGCAGCAGCAGGGCAAAAGGCTGGTCCTTCATGGTCGCATCCCTTGGCTCTCCTTGCCGGGTGATGGCGTGACGGCGTTGCAGGTGACAGCGGCATCGAACGGCTGTTGTCGCTGCGGCCCGGCGGTGTCAGGCGCGCACACCGCAAAGCCAGCTGATTACCGCGTCAATGGCGCGAACCTTCAACTGCTCTCTCTTGTTGCTTTTGCTGAAAAATGTTGGGTTTTGTTGGGTGCGGCAGCGCCACGCCGGCGAGGCAAAAAAAAGGGCAGCCATCGGCTGCCCTTTTTTATTGCGGCTACGGTTTTATTTGCCGGTGGCGGCGTACTTCGCGACTTCGCTGTTGAAGTCGCCGATGCCCTTCATCGCACCGGCCGTGTAGGCGTTGCGGTCGATGGTGAAGGTGTATTCGGCGGACTCCGCCTGGATCGCGCCGGCACCGGTCAGCATCGACAGGCCCTTGCTGAGCGCATTGGCCGCGGCCGGCGTGGTGTTGGCGGTCTTCACCAGCTCACCCGCCTTGGGCGAGATGTTGCCGACATAGCCCTTGGTGAACACGCCGGGCGCCTTGCTGCCGCCCATGCGGACCTTGGGCTTGCCCATCCAGGGCGCGGCCGCATAGTTCAGGTTCATGCCGGGCGCGGTGTTGATCTGCGCGGAGATGCGGTTGTAGCCGCTGGCGGTGGCACCCCACACCTGCGGCGCCACGATGGTGAAGGACGGGATGACGACGGCGGCGTCTTCGAACTTGGGCTTGCCCCGGCTCATGAATTCGGAGAACACGCCGGTGAAGCCGATCTTGAACTGCTGCGCATCACTGGGCGCGGCCACGAGATAGGTGTCGCTGCTGCCCTGCGGGCTTTCCGTCGGGATGCCCCAGGTGGCGTCGGGCTTTTCGCGTGCGGCACCAGCCACGAAGTCGCGGTTCTTGATGTCGTCATAGGTCAGCACCGTGTAGCCGGAGGCGCGCAGCTTGGCGACGAAGTCGTCATAGGCCTGCTTGGCGATGGACTGGGCGAGGGCCTTGTCCAGGCCGACCACCTTGTACTTCGCGCTGGCTTTGACGGAGTTGGCGTTGCCGCCGGAAGCCATCTGCTGCAGCGCGCTGCCCTGCTTGGAGACGAAGACCTTGCCCTGCACCAGCAGCTTCACATAAGCCGTCGGCACGACGACGGTCTTGTTGCCGTAGCTGTTCAGGTCCTCGACGTAGCCGCCCACCACTTCCATCTTGCTGGCGGGCGCCGCGACGGCGGCAGGCTGCGCCGCTCCAGCCGTCAGGGAGGAGGTGCTGCTGGCGGACGGGTTGGCAAGACAGCCGCCCAGCATCAGCGCGGAAACGGAAGTGGAAAGCGCGAGCGCGAGCAGTTTTTTCTTCATTGTTGTTGATCCTGAAAGTAACAACTAAGGGGCTAGTTAAAAAGCATGAGCGGGAAATAAAGCCGGGCTCGCGGGTACCGCGATCGACGAAGCGCGCAGGCAAGAGGATGAGGCGCGTTGGCAGTTACCGGAAGAAAGGGCAGGGAGCCGGAGTTGCGGTGAGGTAGTGGTGCTGGGGTAGAGCAGAGAGGTGGGGCAGTGAAGGACGGATCATCGGCAACCGGTAGCGTCCCTGCTTCCGGTCGGTGTCCGCGTCGGTCAGACGAGGCCGCGGCGAACGGCTTCGACAGCCGCCTCGGCGCGTGAGGTGATGTGGAGCTTGCGATAGAGGTTTTTGATGTAGCTGGCAACCGTGCTTTCGGCGAGGCCGAGGTGTCGTGCCGTGTCGGAAACTCGCATGCCTTTGCTGATGCAAGTCAGAACTTCTGTTTCCCTGCGTGAGAGTTCTACGAATAGTGAAGTGGGCGGTGTCTCTTTAGATGCCATGAGGCGGTCCTGCGCATAATGTCCGTGACTACTAGTGGTGCGAAGTCTATGGAACTAGTGTAACGGGCGTTACCCCGAAATAGGGGAAAACACTGACGGGCGGCAGGGTTTTCCTCAGTCCGGGCGTGATGGTCGCGATGAGCTTCTCCGCTTTTTGTATGACTTTGAATTGGACAAAGTCACACGTCGATGCGGCGCGTCCTTTGCCGTGATTCGCAAAAAATGACAGAAATTGCGATCGCATTTTTGTGAGTGGCCGTTTTCCGGGAATTCGCATCGACACTTTTTTCAGAGCACCGGCATTCAAGACATTGCCGCGCACCTGATCGTCAATACGAAGCTCTTCTATTTATTGAGCAGTCGCAACCCGAAAGTATGAAAGCGCCCAATCCGTGACTGTGCCTGGCAGAAGGCTCCGCAGAAGGTGCGGAGTCGGAGGGCAATTGCCGGGCGCGCGGGTCAGAGCCTCTTGGGGTGAAACACCGGATGCTGCCGGGAGGTGTCAGGTACCGGGCGGTTCAGGCAGACGGAGCCGGACCTTTGCTCCGCAGTAGCGGACACCGGGCTCCGGGCTGGGCCGATGCCTGAAATGGACAAAAAGCGGGCGGAAATGGCTTCCAGCCCTTACGCATCCCCCCGATTTTGGTAGATTACGCCCCACTTTTGGCGCGGCTCACACTTTCTTCCGTGCCCCTGCTCAGGACTCAGCATGTCTTCCGTCACGGACGAAAGCCCCGCCAAAACGGGCAATACGGCG
>JAJNDL010000424.1 GCA_021156385.1 Moraxellaceae bacterium
GGTGATCGCCGCGGCCATGGAGCCGCCGCCCTTCCTGTCCAGCCTGATGCTGAACTTCACCCGGCTCAGTGCCGAAGAGGCGCCGCAGCTGGCCGAACGCCTGCGTGGCGTGGCCGGCGTGCAGGACGTGGTGGTGCTGGTGGAAGAGAAGGTGGCCTACCTCAAGGTCGACCGTGACAGCCTCGACGAGCAGGCTCTGGCGGCCTTCCCGGCAACGGCGATCAAGGCCTGAGCCGCCGGGCCGGTTCCTTGTCCGGCCTCGCATTTTGGGAATGGCTCCGCCGCCATGCTTTGCGGTAGAGTCACCCCCTCCGGGGCTGCAACGGCCATCCGGTGACCGCAGACAGAAAAGTACGTAACGAGAGAGGTTCACATTATGCGCGGCGTCAACAAGGTGATTCTGGTCGGCAACCTGGGGCGTGATCCCGAAGTCCGCTACCTGCCTTCGGGCGGGGCCGTTGCCAACGTCACCATCGCGACCAGCGAAGCCTGGCGCGACAAGAACACCGGCCAGCAACAGGAACAGACCGAATGGCACCGCGTGGTGTTCTACGGCAAGCTCGCCGAGATCGCCGGCGAGTACCTGAAGAAGGGCTCCAAGGTCTATGTGGAAGGCTCCCTGCATACGCGCAAGTGGCAGGACAAGCAGACCGGCCAGGACCGCTACAGCACCGAGATCAAGGCCAACACCATGCAGATGCTCGACTCCCGTGGCCAGGGCGGCCAGGGTCAGGGCGGCGGTGGTTTCGGCGGTGGCCAGGGCGGCTATGACAACGGCGGCGCCAGTGATTTCGCCGGCGGTGGCAATTTCCCCAGCTACGAAGACTTCGACCAGTCCAGTGCTCCGGCGCCCGCGCGGGCCCCGCAGCGCCAGGGCAGTCCGCAGGGCGGCGGCCAGGGCCAGCCCCAGAGTCGCCCGCAGCAGGCTCCGGCCGACGACTTCGACGACGACATCCCGTTCTAAGGTCGGCGTCAGTTCACTGAACGAAAAGCCCGGCAAGGGAATCCTTGCCGGGCTTTTCATTTCCGGTTCCCGAAGCCTGGGCCCATGATCCGGCGCAGCGAAAGCTGCTATCGTGGCAAATCGATTTGCCAGCGGTTTGGCAATAGCGAAAAATTGTCCCCTTCGGTCAATTTGCTGTCCGTAACTATCATTTGAGGCGGGCAGTGACCTCACTAGCCTCTCGCCGGCTTCCCGCAGTCTGCTGCAGCCTGCGGGAAGCCGGGCAATAAAAAACAAGATCAGGGCAGTACCCAATAGAAGAACAACTCAGCTGATCAGGTCGCACGGACTGGCCTGTCAGGGGCGGCTAAGGCCGGATCCGGCATTTCTCCACGGAGACTGCCGGCCTGTCGCTGAGGATCGAGTCAGTCCCCAAGGTTTTCCTTCCAGATGGACATGAGAAGAAAGCCGGCAGGCACCGTGACGTTCAACGGTGTTTCCCGCGTAAAGGTGCTTGTGCAGCTGGCGCGCGAGCACCAGGTCTCCGAGGCCGACTGCCTGTCGAACTCCGGCATCACGGCTGCAAGCCTGGCCGATCCGCTCGCCCGAATCAGCCTGGAGCAGGAGTTTGCGGTCATCCGCAATCTGCAGGCCCGCCTGGGTAGCAACACGGGCCTTGGACTCGAGGCCGGCCTGCGTTATCGCAGCACCACCCTGGGGGCACTGGGCTATGCGCTGGTCAGCTGCGCGACCGTGCGCGATGCACTGGATCTCGCGATCCGCTACCTCAATCCCCTGTACGGCTGCCTGTTCCTCAGCGCCGAAGAGGAGGGCAACGAACTCCGCTTCGTGGTCGAGGACGCGCTGGCTCCAGCGGACGTTCGCCAGTTCCTGGTGGAGCAGGCCATCGCCGCAACGTATTCGGTGACACGCGAAGTCGTCGGCCTGCCTGGTGCGAAGCTCAGGATCGGACAGTTGACCCTGCGCTTTCCCGAGCCTGTCTGCGCCGACAGGTTTGCCGCGCTCGGCAGCCGCACACTGATTTTCGGTGCGCCACGCAACTCCATCGTGGAGGACCGCGCGATGCTCGCCCTGCCGTTGCCGCATTACAACGAGGTGGCCAAGGACTTCTGCCTGGCACAGCATGCCAACCAGTTGAGCCTGGACAGTTGCCGCGAGAGCCTGAAGATATTCGTGCGCCAGTTCCTGCTGAAGTGCCCGGGGCGCATTCCGTCCATGGAGGAAATGGCGGCGTGCTTCGCCATGACCGCACGCACCCTGCGCCGGCGCCTGGAGGACGAAGGCACGTCGTATCGCGAATTGATGGGCGAAATCCTGCTCGACCAGGCCGACGAGATGCTGCGCGCCGGCAGCTCGGTCGATGCCGTCGCCAACCGCCTGGGCCGGTAGGCACCGGCGGCCGTAATGCATCGGCCCGGGAATTTCCCGCATTGAATATTTCTGACCAAGGGGCATGGCCTGCGCGAAAGCGTCTTTGTACAGAGGGCCGGAGTCATGTCGCCGTGCACATTTCCCCTATTTGTCTTCGCATGCTTATCCGCAGGAAAGCTGTCCGCGACGATCAATTAGTTGTCCGGTTCCAT
>JAJNDL010000425.1 GCA_021156385.1 Moraxellaceae bacterium
TGCGTTTTACCATCACCGACCTCAAGCACCAGGTCGACGTGACCTACAGCGGCATCCTGCCCGACCTGTTCCGCGAGGGGCAGGGTATCGTCGCCAACGGCCGTCTCGAGAACGGCGTGGTGAAGGCCGACGAGGTGCTGGCCAAGCATGACGAGACCTACATGCCGCCGCAGGTGAAGCATGCCATCGAGCAGGCGGGGCATCCGGCTGGCAAGTGATGCCCAGGCGGCAATGAAAAAAGGCGACTCCGGTCGCCTTTTTTCATTCATTGCCCTCTGTGGGGCGGGGTTCCGCCGGACTGCGGCACTGACGCCGCTGCATCTTCCCGGCTGGAGCCTGGCCCACTGGGAAACCGGATTATTTCCAGTCGCCGCGCAGCTCGCGCACCTTCGCCTCGAGTACCTCGGGAACGGCCTCCGCCGGTGCCACCGGCAGGCCGACGCTCAGCGCCGCGAACGGAGGCGGCGCGGGAGCTTGCTGAAGGCGGGCCCGCCCTTGCGGCTGGAGAAGCTGCCCCACATGCCCTGCAGCGCCATGGGGATCACCGGCACCGGCGTGCGCTCCACGATGCGCTGGATGCCGTTTTTGAAGGGCTGGATCTCGCCGGTATCGGTGATGCGGCCTTCCGGGAAGATGCAGACCATCTCGCCGGCTTCGAGGGCGGCAGCGATGTCGTCGTAGGCTTTCTCCAGCAGTGCGGCATCGACCTTGGCCGGCGCGATGGGAATGGCGCGGGCGGTGCGGAAGATGAAGTTGAGCACCGGGTTCCTGAAGATGTTGTGGTCCATCACGAAGCGCGGCGGACGGCGGATGGCGGTGGCCAGGATCAGCGCGTCGAAGAAGCTGACGTGGTTGCACACCAGCACGCAGGCGCCTTCCTCGGGAATGCGGTCGGTGTTCTTCCGGTCGACGCGGTAGAAGACGCTCATGAACATCCACACCAGGAAGCGCATGAGGAATTCCGGCACCAGCGTGAAGATGTAGACCGACACGATGGCGGAGAGGATGGCGGTGATCGCCAGCACGCCCGGAATGGTCACGCCGGATTCCAGCAGGCCCACGGCCATCAGCGAAGCCACTACCATGAAGAGGGCATTGAGGATGTTGTTGCCGGCGATGACGCGCGAGCGGTGGCTCGGTTCGGAGCGCGCCTGTACCAGTGCATAGAGCGGCACGATGTAGAAGCCGGAGAAGATGCCGAGCCCGAAGAAATCGATCATGACGCGGGTGTTGCCCGGGATGTCGAGGAAGGCACGCAGGCTTTCGGCCGGCGGGAGCCCGGTGGCATGGCCGCGGGTGGCCAGCCAGATGTCGAGGCCGAAGGCGGTGAGGCCGATGGCACCGAAAGGCACGAGGCCGATTTCCACTTTCTTGCCGGAGAGCCTTTCGCAGAGCAGCGAGCCGATGCCGGTACCCACCGACATGGTGGTCATGAGCAGGATCACCGCGAATTCGCTGCCGCCCAGCACTTCCTTGGTCAGTGCCGGGATGTTGGAGAGCATGGTCACGCCGTAGAACCAGAACCAGGAGATGCCCAGCACCGAGAGGAAGACGGTGCGGTTCTCGCGGATGAAGCCGAGGTTGCGGATGGTCTCCGTCACCGGGTTCCAGTTCACCTTGAGGTCCGGCGCCGCCACGCCGGTGCGCGGGATGTAGAAGGCCGCGGCCAAGCCAGCCAGCGCCACCAGCACGATGGCGATGGACAGCGAGTGAATACCGTCGGGCAACGCGATCAGGAAGCCGCCGAGGATGGAACCGAACAGGATGGCCAGCGAGGTGCCGGTTTCCACCAGCGCGTTGCCGCCGACCAGTTCGTCGGAGCGCAGCGTCTGCGGCAGGATGGAGTACTTGATCGGGCCGAACAGCGTGGAGTGGATGCCGAGCAGGAAGAGGGCGGAGATCAGCAGGACGAGGTTGCTGGTGAAGAAGCCCACCAGCGCCAGCCCCATGATCACCACTTCCAGCGCCTTCACCAGGCGTATCAGCACGGCCTTGTCCCAGGCATCGGCAAGCTGGCCGGCGGTCGCGGAGAACAGGAAGAACGGCAGGATGAAGATGCCCTGGCAGATCGGCGCGCGCAGTTCCACTGGCAGGCTGCTGATGTTCACGGCCTGGTAGGTGAGCAGGATGATGAGACCCTGCTTGAAGACGTTGTCGTTGAAGGCGCCGAGGAACTGGGTGACGAAGAACGGCAGGAATCGCCGGGTCTTGAGGAGGCTGAACTGGTTGCTCATGCGCAATCCTTGTTGTTGTCGCTGCAGGTGTATCGACAGGGCAGCGGGGCGGACCAAGCTTAATGAAGGCGTGCCGGGCTAGCCAGCCCGGGACGTACCGGCCCTGCCGGTGTCGACGGAGTCACAGCCGGCCGCTGCCGGCGGTAACGGCGGGCCGGGAAAGTGGCTATGATCCGCAGGTTCACATCCGTGCGAGAGAAGGACGGCGCAGGCGTGCAAGAGCGAGGCAAGAGGGCGGGGAGGCTGGCCGGGATGCGTGCAGGACTCCTGCTCGTGCTTGCGCTGTGCCTGCCGTCCGCCGCACTGGCCGCGGCCGCCGACATCGAGATCGAAGGCGTGTCCGGCGACCTCGAGGACAATGTCGAAGCCTATGTCGGCCGGGTCACCGTCGACGAGCTCGACAACTGGCGCAGCACCCGCGCCCGCCTCTACCAGGAGGTGAAGGAGGCG
>JAJNDL010000032.1 GCA_021156385.1 Moraxellaceae bacterium
CCCCATCGAAATGATCGAGGGCTCCTTCAACCAGATGCAGGTGCAGCACAACATCGAGCTGGACTTCGCGGAAGGCGTGCGCGCGCTGATGCGCCAGGACCCCGACATCATCATGGTCGGCGAAATCCGCGACCACGAGACCGCCGACATGGCCATCCAGGCCGCGCTCACCGGCCATCTCGTGCTCTCCACGCTGCACACCAACGACGCGCCCTCGTCCATCAACCGCCTCGCCGATCTCGGCGTGCAGCCTTTCCTGATCTCCGCGACCATCCTCGGCATCATGGCGCAGCGCCTGGTGCGCACGCTCTGCCCGCACTGCAAGGTGGAGGCCGAATGCGACGAGGCGAGCTGGGCCGAACTCACGCATCCGTGGAAGGCGCCGGTGCCGAAGAAGGTCTGCGCGCCCAAGGGCTGTCTGGAATGCCGCGACACCGGTTATCTCGGGCGCATGGGCATCTATGAAATCATGCTGATGTCGAACGAGCTGCGCCGCATCGTCAGTGCCGGCGGCTCGCTCAACGACATCAAGAAGGAGGCCTACAAGGAAGGCCTGCTGCCGCTACGGCTCTCCGGCGCGCAGAAGATCGCCGCGGGGCTCACCACCATCGAGGAAGTCATGCGGGTGGCACCGCTGAACTGAACGCTCCCGGTTCACATCCTGACCAAGGTCTTTCCCGGCGAATCCAGGTTCTGCCGGGCGGACTGCATTTCCCGAACGACGGCGGTTCTTCAGTAATAACACGTGTGGAAGGGCCGGGGGCTTTATGCAATAACTCGCCGGCAAGCTTCGGAGTCGTTGGATAAAGGAGTCCGACATTTTGAGGGACTGCACCATAACAAGGACAAGAAGGAGCGAGTTTCATGGCGGATATTTACGGGGATCAGGATTCCTCGAACCTCAACGACATCCTGGTGGGCACCGGTGAGGACGATGCGCTGTATGGTGGTCAGGGCGACGATCAGCTCTACGGTGGCGACGGCAACGACGTGCTCGACGGTGGCACCGGCTACGACCTGCTGATCGGCGGCGCTGGCGACGACGTGTACTACGTCGATGCCACGACCGATTACAGCGCCTGGTATCCCTCCACCTATGTGGATCAGGTGCACGAGAATGCCGACGAAGGCCTGGACACGGTCATCAGCTCCACCAGCTTCTCGCTGGCCGATCACTTTGAAAACCTGACCCTGCTGGACATGGTCCCGCCCGAGCCCAACTACTACGGCTGGACGCCCTCGGTCTATGGTTTCGGCAATAGCCTGAGCAACACCATCATCGGCAACAACGTCAACAACGACCTGTTCGGTGGCGCCGGCAACGACGTGCTGGACGGTGCGGCCGGCACTGATTCTGTTCGCGGCGAAGAGGGTGACGACACGCTGTATGGCGGGGCCGGCAACGACCAGCTTGAGGGCGGCGACGGCAACGACGTGCTGGATGGCGGCACGGGCTACGACACGCTGGCAGGCGGTGCTGGCGACGATGTGTATTACGTTGACTCCACGACCGACACCAGCGCCTGGTATCCGACGACCTATGTCGATAATGTCTACGAGGCGGCCGACGAGGGCATCGATACAGTCATCAGTGCCAGCACCACCGGCTTCATGCTGGGCGAAAACATCGAGAACCTGACGCTGCTGGACATGGTTCCGCCGGAACCCAACTACTATGGCTGGACGCCGTCGGTAGCCGCACACGGAAACAGCCAGGACAACATCCTCCTCGGCAATAACGTCAACAACGACATGTTCGGCTTTGCCGGCAACGACGTGCTGGACGGCGCGGCCGGCAACGACCTCATCGATGCCGGCGACGGCGATGACGACGTCACTGCCGGCGAAGGCAACGACCAGGTGTATGGCGGTGCCGGTAACGACAGCCTGATTGCGGGGGACGGCACTGACGTCATCGATGGCGGCGAAGGCAACGACGTGCTCGATGGCGGTACCGGTCACGACCTGCTGATCGGCGGCGCCGGCGACGACGTCTACTACGTCGACTCCACGACCGACACCAGTGCCTGGTACCCGACGACCTATGTCGACAACGTCTACGAGGCGGCCGACGAGGGCATCGATACGGTCATCAGTGCCAGCGCTACCGGCTTCATGCTGGGCGAGCATGTCGAGAACCTGACGCTGCTGGACATGGTTCCACCCGAGCCCAACTACTACGGCTGGACGCCGTCGGTGACCGCGCACGGCAACGGCCGGAACAACATCCTCCTCGGCAACAACGTCAACAACGACATGCTGGGCTTCGCCGGCAACGACGTGCTGGACGGTGCGGCCGGCAACGACTTCATGGACGGGGGCGAGGACGATGACAGCCTCACCGGCGGCGAGGGCAACGACCAGATGTATGGTGGCGCTGGCAACGACAGCCTGATCGCCGGCACGGGCAATGACCAGCTCGACGCGGGCGACGGTAACGATGTGCTCGACGGCGGCGCCGGTTACGACACGCTGCAAGGCGGCGCCGGCGACGACGTGTATTACGTCGATGCCACGACCGACACCAGCGCCTGGTATCCGACAACGTATGTCGACAACGTCTACGAAGCCTTCGATGCGGGCATCGATACCGTTTTCAGCTCCACCAGCCTCACGCTCGGCGAGAACGTCGAGAACCTGGCCCTGCTGGAAATGGCGCCGCCGGAGCCCAACTACTACGGCTGGGCGCCTACGGTCTACGCACACGGCAACAGCCAGGACAACGGCATTGTCGGCAACAGCCTGGACAATGAGCTGTACGGCGCAGGCGGAAACGATGTGCTGGACGGCGCCGCCGGCAATGACACCGTGATCGGTGCGGCGGGCGACGACACGCTGTATGGCCGGGCCGGCAACGACACGCTCGACGGTGGCGAGGGCAACGATACCTATCAGTTCGCCCGCGGCGATGGCAGCGACCTGGCAGTCGAGTCGGGCGGCAACGACACGGCGCGTTTCGGGACGGACATCGCCCACGACCAGCTCTGGTTCAGCCAGGTCGGCAGCGACCTGGAGGTGTCCGTCATCGGCACGAGTGACCGCCTCACCATCCAGAACTGGTATGGCGCGGCCGGCGGGGGCAACGACAGCCATGTCGAAACCCTCCGGGCCGGCGACGGCTATACCCTGGACCACAGCCAGGTGGATGCGCTGGTGGCTGCCATGGCCAGCTTCGCGCCGCCGGCGGCAGGGGAGACCACGCTGTCGCAGTCCTACCAGGAGGCGCTGGCGCCGACCCTGGCGTCGACCTGGCAAAGTGCCTGATCGGCTCCGGCCCTGAAAAAACGCCTCCTGACGGAGGCGTTTTTTTTGGAGTGGTGCGTCGGTCCGTCAGCGCGTGCCGCCAGTGCCCGCAATGGCCCTGCAAGGCAAGGCTGTCTGCCGGGGCGGTGGAAAACGATCCGCTCCGGGGACGCCGGTACAAATTCCTTGCGCCCCTCCGGCGGGCATGGCAATAAGCTCATGCCCGCCGGAGGAGCAGCCCGCCCGGATCACTTGCCAACTTTTAAGGGGAACCATTAATGGACGCGGTTGTCTTGAGTTTCATTTTCTTCGCCATCGTGCTGGTCGTCATGACCGTGAAGCAGGTGCCGCAGGGTTATCACTGGACGCTGGAGCGTTTCGGCCGCTACACGCGCACCCTGGAGCCCGGCCTCAACTTCATCATGCCGGTCTTCGACAAGGTCGGCGCCAAGCTGAACATGATGGAACAGGTGCTGGACATTCCGCCGCAGCAGGTGATCTCGCGCGACAACGCCATGGTCACCATCGACGCCGTGTGTTTCTACCAGGTGTTCAGCGCCTCGCAGGCGGCCTACGAGGTCAGCAACCTCGACTACGCCATCCGCAACCTGACCATGACCAACATCCGTACCGTGATCGGCTCGCTGGACCTCGACCAGATGCTCTCGCAGCGCGACCAGATCAACTCGCAGCTGCTCGCGGTGGTCGACCAGGCCACCAACCCCTGGGGCATCAAGATCACGCGCATCGAGATCAAGGACATCACGCCGCCGACCGACCTCGTCGACGCCATGGCCTCGCAGATGAAGGCCGAGCGCACCAAGCGCGCACAGATCCTGGAGGCCGAAGGCACGCGCCAGGCCGCCATCCTCGCCGCCGAAGGCAAGAAGCAGGCGCAGATCCTGGAGGCCGAAGGCGAGCGCCAGGCCGCTTTCCTCGAGTCCGAAGCACGCGAGCGCCAGGCGGAAGCCGAAGCCAAGGCGACCATGATGGTGTCGCAGGCCATCGCCAAGGGCGACATCCAGGCGGTGAACTACTTCGTCGCGCAGAAATACGTGGAAGCGCTGGGGCAGATCGCGTCCAGCGGCAACAGCAAGCTCATCATGATGCCGCTGGAGTCCTCGCAGGTGATCGGCGCCATCGCGGGCATCGGCGACATCGTCAAGGAACTGCAGAACAAGAAGGGCTGAACTTGGAATCAGGGATGATTTGGCGCGGGCCGGCGCTCATGCTCGGCCTTGCCTTGCTCGCCGGCTGCAACGGCAATGATTCGCCGTCGCAAAGCCGGCTGGTTGCGGTGGAAAGCTATAACCCGGAAAGCGGCGAGCCGACCGGCAGCGTGCGTGTGACTTACGCGACTGACGGCGGTGCCGAGGTCACTCCCTACACCTCGGCCGGGGTGCCGGTGGAGAACGGCTTTCGCATGCAATGCCGCTTCGAGGCGGCCTCCGTGCCGGCCTATCCCGCCGTGTCGCGCCGCAACCTGATCAACGGCATCTCCGGTTCGCTGACGGGGAAGATCCTGCTGTCGATCCTCGGCCTGCCGACGACCCCGGTGCGGGGCTGCCAGGAATATTTTCCCGACCTCGCCGTTCTGGAGGAGCGCATGACCTCGCCGGTACTGGAGGCGGAGAGCCTGGTCGGCGAGCGGATCGAGGTGACACGCACGGAAGACGGCCGGCTGACACAGCACCGCTCCGGCCGGCTCGTGGAGTCCCTGCTCCTGCAGACCGGCTTCGACGCCTACGACGAGCACGTGCGCTACGTCAGCGCGGGCGGACGCACGACCGGCATGATCTATGGCGCCGAAGCGTGGCCCGAGGGCGAGTATGTGAACTGGTGGGACGACGACAATATCGTCATCGACCTGTTCCTGCTCAATGCGCTGGGCGGACTGGTGCAGACTGCCGAGGGGGTCTACGTTTCGCCGGGCGGCGGCTTTGCCAGCCGCTACGACTACGATGCCGATGGCCGGCTGGCCGCCATCCGCAGCTACGACGGCTGGGGTGGGGACGGGCAGTGGCTGACCAACGACGACGTGCCGGAGGAAGGTGGCCTGGCCCGCTACAGTTACGCCAGCGGACGCCTGGCCTCCGTCGAGACCGGGCTGAACCCGGCCGACGGCGAACCGACGGAGTTCTATCGCATCCAGCGGTTTGCCTACGCGGATGGCCTGTTGCATGAAAAGCGCGTATACGACGCCGGGGAGCGCCTCCTCGAGGTCTGGAAATACGCGCACTAGAAAAAGCCTGAGGGGGAGGTTCATGAACAATCCGGCGCTGCTGTGGCTCGTGCTCGGCATCACGCTCATCGTCGTGGAGATGCTGAGCGGCACGTTTTTCTTCCTGTTCATCGGAGTCGGCGCGCTGCTGGTGGCATTGCTCACCTGGTCGATGGGCATCAGCGTCGTGGCGCAGGGGCTATGGTTCGGCGCCTCGGCCGTGGTCGCGGTCATGGCCTGGTACCGCCTGCGTCCGAATCCCGATGACCGCATCGAGCAGCTTGCCGGCGCAAAGGACCTCAACAACCGCCTGGCGCGCTTCATCGGACGTGAAGCGGAACTCGAGGACGACATGGAGAACGGCGAGGGCCGCATCCGCCTCGACGACAGCTACTGGACGGTGCGCGGCGAGGACCTGCCGGCCGGCACGCGGGTGCGCGTCACCGCGGTGGAAGGCATGACACTTCGCGTGCAGGATGCTGCCCGGATTTGAGATTGCGGTGCCGGCAGCCTTGCGCTGCACTCGGCCCGCGTGCACTGGTTAACGACAGCAAGGAGTAACGACTGTGGGATGGCGACACATTGAGATCATCAAGGATTTTCCGGTGCCGGCGAACCGCCTGTTTGCCTTCCTCGGCGAGCACGAGAACCTCGGCATCATCTTCGCGCCTGCGAAGATCCGCCGCATCAGCGATGGCCAGGGCGCGCGCAACGGCGTCGGCTCGGCCCGCGAGATGCGCATCGGCCCGGGCCCGTCCTTCGTGGAGACGGTGACGGACTACAAGGAGAACGAACTCATCGAGTACCGCATCACGCGCGGCAGCCCGCTGAAGAACCATCGCGGCGTCATGCGTTTCTCGCCGGTGCCGGGCGGCACGCGCCTGCACTACACCATCGAGTTCGAAGGCAAATTCCCGCTGGTGGCGGAGCTGGTCAAGCCGGTGCTGGAGCAGGGCATCCGCCGCGGCCTGAACAAGATCCGCCTCTGATCCGGCGGACATGCTGAACCCCGGGCCGGCGCCACAAGCGCCGGCCCGTGCATATGGGGCACCGGAATATCTGCATGGGATGCGATGGCAGGCTGTCGCACGGGAGGAAGAGACATGAACATCCTGATCGTGGGCGCGGGCGCCGTGGGCCAGGTATACGGCTGGCATCTGCACGAGGCCGGACATGAGGTGGTGTTTTTCGTAAAGGAAAAATACCGCGCGGAAGTGGCATCGGGCCTCGCGCTGCATCGTCTCGGTTACGGCAGCACGCGCCGCCAGGACTGGCCGCAGGTGACCGCGATCAGCGACGTTGCGGACGTTGCCGCCCGGCGCTGGGACCAGGTCTGGCTGACGCTCGCCTCGGATGCGTTGCGCGGCGAGCTGGCGGCGCAGGTGCTTGCCGCCGTGGGCGATGCCACCGTCGTCTGCCTGCAGCCCGATCTCGAGGACGGTGCCTACGTGCGCACGAAGCTGCGCTCGCCTGCGCAGCTCGTGCAAGGGCTCATCACCTTCATCAGCTACCAGTCGCCCCTGCCCGGCCAGCCCGGTCCCGCGGGCATCGCGTATTACCTGCCGCCTCTTGCGCCCGGGCTTTTCGCCGGTGAACCGGCCCGCGTGCAGGCGGTGGTGCGGGCGCTGCAGGCCGGAGGCCTCGCGGCCCGGGTCGTGCCCGATTTCGCCCAAGCCGCTGCCGCGGCACCGGCGCTGCTGCAGCCTTTGATCGCCGCGCTGGAACTCAACGGCTGGAAGCTCGGCACGTTGCCCGGCAACGAGGCGCTGACGCTCGGCCTCGCCGCCGCCCGCGAAGCACTCGCCGTGGCCGAGCGCGAGGCGGGCGCCGGCACACTGGCGCTGCGGCAGCTGCTGCGCCCGGCGCTGTGGCGCCTGATCGTGCCGTTGAGCCGCAAGCTGCTGCCCCTCGATCTTGAAACTTACCTGCACTACCACTTCAGCAAGGTCAGCGTGCAGACGCGGCTGATGCTCGACACCTATATCCGCGTCGGGCAGCGCCACGGTCTCACGGTCGCGGCGCTGCAGCGGCTGCGTGCCGCGCTGCCCTGAGCGGAGACAGGCATGTACCGCGCCGGCTGGTCCAGGCAGGAAATCGACATCGCGCCGCAGGGCTATGCCATGTTCGGCTACGGCATGCCGCAGCATCGTGCCTTGGACCGGCAGACGCCGCTGTTCGCGCGCGCGCTGTATCTCGAAGACGAGAGCGGCAGCATGCTGCTGTTCTGCTGCCTCGACCTCGGCTGTGTCACGCATGCCATGCGCGCGGGTGTCGTCGCCGAGCTGCGCCGCCGGCTCGGCGAGGGCTTCGACGAGGCGCGGCTCGTGCTCACCGCCACGCATACGCACTCCGGGCCGGGCGGCTGCTCGCACGAGGCGCTCTACAACCTGCCGACACCGGGTTTCGTGCCGGCACATCTCGAGAAGATCATCGCGGCCAGTGTGAGCGCCCTGGTCGCGGCGCGCGCCCAGGCGGCCCCTACTGCAGTCGGTTTCACGCGCGGCCGCTTCGCTGACGCGGTGCCGGTCGCCTGGAACCGCTCGCTGCGCGCCTGGAACCGCAATCCCGACGTGACGCCGCGCGCCGACGACGAGGCCCATCTCGCGCTGGAGCGCGACATGCAGGTACTGGCGCTGCGGCGTGGCGGCGAGGTGCAGGCGCTGCTGTCGCTGTTCGGCGTGCATGCCACCTGCCTCGGCAACCGGCTGCACAAGCACGACGGCGACAACAAGGGCTATGCCGCCGCGCAGGCGGAGGCGGCGCTGGCGGAGCGCGGCGCAGAGGCGCCCGTGGCGATCTTCGCGCAGGGCACGGCCGGCGATGTCTCGCCGCATTACCACGGCCCTGGCGATGTCGGGCGCCGGCGCCGCATCACGGGCGAGGCGGAATACGCCTATGCCGCGCAGAACGGCCGCTACCAGAGCAGCCATGCGCTGGGACTGCTGGCACCGGAGAAGGAAGAAGTCGTGTCGGGCGGCATCGACGCCATCCTGACCTATGTCGATTTCACGGCCATTCACGCCGAGCCGCGGTTCGCCGATGGCAATGCCGAAGCCTGGACCAGCGCGCCCTGCCCCGGCGTGGCTGTCGCACGCGGCACCCG
>JAJNDL010000426.1 GCA_021156385.1 Moraxellaceae bacterium
CGGTGAGGGAGGGATTCGAACCCTCGATACGGTATTAGCGTATACACACTTTCCAGGCGTGCGCCTTCAACCACTCGGCCACCTCACCGGGGATCGCAATGGCCTGCCATCGCGAGGCGCGCATCATATACGAGCCATCCCCAAAGGCAAAGCCGCCACAGGCTTTTTTCCGGGCTCCGGCAGGCCGGACGGGAGGTTGCCTCGCGGGGGGCGGTGAGGTGTAAGATGCGCGCCTCACGTCACCGGCCGGGGCCACCTGCCAATGCGTTATCCGGCTCCACTTCGCCACTGGAGGTAACGCCGCCAGGCCGGCATCGGGAATCCGCACAGGGGAAGCGACACATGCAGACGACCGAGCAACCCGGTCTTACTTCATCCACGACCGCGTTGACCCTGGGTGCCCTCGGCGTAGTATTCGGCGACATTGGTACCAGTCCCCTCTACGCACTCAAGGAATGCTTCCACGCCAGCCACGGCATTCCGCTCACGCACGACAATGTGCTCGGCGTCCTCTCGCTGATCTTCTGGTCCATCACGCTCGTCGTCTCACTGAAATACATCGCCTTCATCATGCGTGCCGACAACAACGGCGAAGGCGGCATCATGGCACTGCTCGCGCTGACGCTGCGCAGCGAGCACCGTGGCCAGCAGCGGCGCCGGCTGCTGATCATGACCGGCCTGTTCGGTGCGGCCCTGTTCTTCGGCGACGGCATCATCACGCCGGCCATCTCCGTGCTCTCCGCCGTGGAAGGCCTCAAGGTTGCGACGCCGGTGCTGGAGCCCTTCGTGCTCCCGATCACCATCACGGTACTGATCTCGCTTTTCCTAATACAGCGTCACGGCACAGGATCGGTGGGCAAATTCTTCGGGCCGGTCATGATCGTCTGGTTCACCACGCTGGCGGTGCTGGGCCTTGTCAACATCAGCCGCTATCCGCATGTGCTGGAAGCCATCAATCCGCTCTGGGCCGTGCGCTTCATCGCCGAACACCAGTTTATCGCCTTCGTCACCCTGGGTGCGGTGGTGCTGACCATCACCGGCGGCGAGGCGCTCTATGCCGACATGGGTCACTTCGGTCGCCGCCCCATCCGCCTCGCCTGGTTCTACATGGTCTTCCCGGCGCTGCTGCTCAACTACTGCGGCCAAGGTGCCCTGCTGCTCACCGATCCCACCGCTGTCGAGAATCCGTTCTACCGGCTAGTACCCGACTGGGGCCTCTACCCGCTCGTGGTGCTGGCCACGCTTGCCACGGTGATCGCCTCGCAGGCGGTAATCTCCGGCGTATTCTCCATAGCCCGCCAGGCCGTGCAGCTCGGCTATCTTCCCCGTCTCGACATCCATCACACATCGAGCAAGGAAATCGGGCAGATCTACATACCGGCCATCAATTGGGCACTGCTGGGCAGCATCATCCTGCTGGTGCTGACCTTCCAGTCCTCGAGCAACCTGGCCTCGGCCTACGGCATCGCTGTGACACTGACCATGATCTGCGACACCATCTTGGCCGTCGTGGTGGCACGCAAGCTCTGGAACTGGAACCCGGCACTGGCCGTGCTCATCGCCGTGCCATTCCTGCTGATCGACTTCGCCTTTTTCGGTGCCACCTCGCTCAAGGTGCTGCAGGGCGGCTGGTTCCCGCTGCTCGTGGGACTACTGATCTTCACCATAATGTCGACCTGGAAGCGCGGCCGCCAGCTGCTCTTCAAGAAGCTTTCCAACGAAACCATGCCGCTCAACCTGTTCGTGAATTCCATCGGCGGCAACACGGTGCAGACCGTGCCTGGCACGGCCGTGTTCATGACCGGCAGCCACCAGTACGTGCCGCATGCCATGCTGCACAACCTCAAGCACAACAAGATCCTGCACGAGCGCAACGTGCTGCTGACGCTGGTCACGCGCGACATTCCTTTCGTGGACGAGGCCGAGCGCCTCGTGGTCAACCAGGTCGCGCACAACTTCTGGCTCATCTCCGGTTACTACGGTTTCAAGGAACAGCCTGACGTGCCCGCCCTGCTTGCCGAGTGCGCGCAGCACGGGCTGGAGTTCGACATGATGGACACCAGCTTCTTCCTTTCGCGCGAGCGCCTCATCGCCACCGTTGCGCCGGGCATGGCCATGTGGCGCGAACGCCTGTTCGTCGCAATGTCGCGCAACGCGGCCTCCGCCACCGACTTCTTCCAGATCCCCACCAACCGCGTCGTCGAGCTCGGCACGCAGATCGAACTCTGAACGCCGCCGGCCTCCGGGCCGGACCGCGCTACAAAAAGCCCCAGCGAATCCGTACTACGCTTGCAGCCATCGCCACCGGCCAGACCCATCTTTCCGGGGGACTCCATGCGACTCGGCGGACTGCGCAGAAGCGGCAACATCGAAGACCGGCGCGGCATGCGTTTTCCCGGCGGCCGCGGCATCGGCCTTGGTACGCTGGTGCTGGCGGTGGTTGCCGCCCTCTTCGGCATCGACCCGTCGGTAGTGATGCAGATGGGCTCGCAGGTGCAGGGGCCGCCCACTGCCGTGTCCACCGGACCGGTGCAGGAAAGCGCGGGCGAAGCCGAGGCCCGTGACCTCGTCGCGGCCGTGCTGGGCGACACCGAGGACACCTGGCGGCAGGTGTTCGCCGCCTCGGGCCGCCAGTATCGCGAACCCGCGCTGGTGCTCTTCCGCGAGGCGACGCCCACGCGCTGCGGCACGGGACAGGCGGCCATGGGCCCCTTCTACTGTTCGCTGGATGAAAAGATCTACATCGACCTCGCCTTCTACGACGAGCTGAAGAGCCGCTTCCGTGCGCCCGGCGACTTCGCCCAGGCCTACGTGATCGCGCACGAGGTCGGCCACCACGTGCAGCACCTGCTCGGCATTTCCGACCGCGTCCGGGAGATGCGCGCGCGCTCGGGCGAGCGCGAGGGCAATGCGCTGTCGGTGCGCCTGGAGCTGCAGGCCGACTGCCTGGCCGGGGTGTGGGGCCATCACGCCAGCCGCTCGCGGCAGGTGCTCGAGGCCGGCGATCTCGAGGAGGCGCTGACCGCGGCCACCGCCATCGGGGACGACACGCTGCAGAAGCAGGCGCGCGGCTTCGCCGTGCCGGATTCCTTCACACATGGCTCGGCGGCACAGCGCATGCACTGGTTCCGGGTCGGCATGGAGGCCGGCAACGTCAGCGCCTGCGACACTTTCGCCGGAGGGCCATGACGCCGACTGGTGACATCCGTCATCTTGCCGGCCACGACCGGTCGCCCGAGACTCGCGGCAAACGACAACAACAAGAATCCGCTCCATGGCCTTTCCGCTTTCGCCCGCGCGCTCCCTGCTGCTTGCCTTCACCCTGCTGCTCGCTTCCTGCAACGACGGCGCCTCACCGCCAGCGGCCGGCACCGGGTCTTCCGGCGTTCCTGTCGCCACGACGCCTGCCTACTGGCCCACCTCAGGCTGGCAGACGGCGACGCCCGAAGCCCAGGGTTTCAGCACCGGCGCCCTCGACTCTCTCGCCGCCGATGCCGCAACGTCCCTGCCCTACCACACCAGCCTGCTCGTGATCCGCAACGGCTGGCTGGTGCACGAGAGCTACCACGACTCTCCCAGCCAGACGAGCGGCATCGATACGCAGCACCACGTCTGGTCCGTCACCAAGAGCGTGACCTCGCTGACGCTGGCCCGCGCCGCGACCCGCGGCGACATCACCAGCATCGACGTCACCGCGGGCGACGTCTTTCCTGCCGCCGCCTTCGGTGCTCTCCCCGCCGACGATCCGCGTCGCGCCATCACGCTGCGCCACGTCCTGCAGATGCGCTCCGGCCTGGCCTGGAACGAGCCGGCCTGGCTGCTGACTCTCCGCGACCCCATGCTTCGCCTCGCCCTCGGCGAATTTCCCGACTG
>JAJNDL010000427.1 GCA_021156385.1 Moraxellaceae bacterium
TGCCAATTGATGAGCCAGGAAAAGCCAGTGTGGTTGCGAATCTTGAGCAGCGCCCCTGCCAGCCCATCGGGATTCCGGGTGAATTGCACGCTGGAGGCATCAGCGAGGAACTCGCGCTGCCGTGAAATGGCTGCCTTGATCAGGCGGCCGAACAGGAGGCCGATCGAGCCCACCAGCCAGACCAGCAGCCCCACGGGGAAAAGTGGCCAGGCACCGCCTTTGCGGTCACTGCGGGTCGACACCGTTTCAAAGGCCATGCGCATGAGGACGCCGCCGAACTGGCCAAGAGCCAGTAAGCCAGCCAACAGCGCCAGCAGTTGCACGTTGAGTCGCATGTCGCCGTTCAGGATGTGGCTGAACTCATGCCCGATCACTGCCTGCAATTCGTCCCGCTCGAAGGCTTCGAGGGCGCCCGCCGTCACCACGACAACGGCCTGGTCCGTCGTCAGCCCGGCAACAAAGGCATTGATCCCGTGTTCCCTGTCCATCACGTAGGGGGTAGGAGCCGACACACCGGACGCGATCGCCATCTCGGCGATTATGTTGATGAACTGGCGCTCTCTGGCATCGGTAGTGGCAAAACTGACGCGTCGGGCGCCAAGCATCTGTGCCACCGCATGCCCGCCGCCACGCAGTCGCAGATACTCAATAAAGCTGCCGCCGGCAATGATCATCAAAGTGCCGATCACGACCTGCCGGCTCCAGGCATGCCAGAGCCAGCTACCGACACCCGGGTATAAATGGCGGGCGAAAATGTACATGGTGGCGTTCAGTGCCAGGACTGTCAGTGCCACGGAGAGAATGAAGAACAAGATCAGGCGCCCGGTCTGTCGCCGCGCGCTGGCCTGATGCTCGAAAAAGTTCATGGACCTGACCAGACGCTAGAACTTCACCTGGACGGGCTGACGTGCCTCGACATTGGCAATCTCGAGCTGCGCCGCAGCAGGAAATCCGAAGGCGCCGGCGACGAAGAAATTGGGAAACTGCTCACGGAGGACGTTGTATTCCATGACCGCATCGTTGAAGGCCTGGCGGGCAAATCCCACCCGATTCTCCGTGGAGGCCAGCTCCTCCATCAGCTGCTGCATGGTCTGGTTGGCCTTGAGGTCAGGATAGTTCTCCGCAACCGCCATCAAGCGTCCCAGAGACGCACCCAGTGCGCCTTCTGCCTGCGCAAGCCTGGCCATTTTGTCGGGATCCTCCAGCGCTGCCGCGACGGCTCGCTCCGCTGAGATTGCCTGGTTACGGGCGGCAATGACGTTGCTCAGCGTTTCCCTTTCATGTGCCAGGTAGGCCTTCGCGGTTTCGACCAGGTTGGGGACCAGCTCGTAGCGGCGCTGCAGTTGTACGTCGATTTGTGAAAACGCGTTCTTGAACCGGTTGCGGTGAGTCACCAGGTTGTTGAAGACCCTGATGAAATAAACCAGTACCAGCGCAATGACTCCGAGAAAAACCAGCAACCCCATGCCCACTCTCCCTGAATGAAACCGCCGCCGGGAACGACGGCATCAGCGGAATGAACATAGCAGCGCCCCGCCCTGCCGAACCAGCAGGGACAGGCGCCAGGTGACGACGGGTTACATTCGGTGCCGAACGGCAGGAGTCCGGCTCAACCCAGCCGGAGGGGGAACAGGAAGTAGTGGTCGACCAGCAGCACCACGAAGAGCAGGAAGAGATAAGTGATTGAATAGCCGAATGTCTTCATCGGCACCTTGGGATCGTCACGGAACTTCAGCCGCACGGCATACACGAGGAAGACAATCCCCAGCGCCGTGCTGCCGACCAGGTAGATCAGCCCGCTCATGCCGGTGATGAAGGGAAGCAATGCCGTCAGGAAGAGGATGACCGTGTACAGCAGAACCGAGGTCTTGGTGAACTCGAGGCCGTGTGTCACCGGCAGCATGGGAATGTCGGCCTTGGCGTACTCCTCACGGCGATGGATGGCCAGAGCCCAGAAGTGTGGCGGCGTCCAGGCGAAGATGATCAGCACCAACAGCAACGCATGGGGATGGACGTCGTTCGTCACCGCAGTCCAGCCCAGCAATGGTGGAATCGCACCCGCCAGCCCGCCAATGACGATATTTTGAGGCGTCGCCCGCTTCAGCCACAGGGTGTAGATGAAGGCATAGCCAATGACGCCGAAGAAAGTCAGCACGGCGGTCAGGCGGTTGATGAACACATCGAGGATGAGCAGCGAAGCGATGCAGAGCACGGCGGCAAATATCAGCGCGGCACGGGTATTGACGCGTCCCTGTACCAGCGGACGCTTGCTGGTCCGGGCCATGATGGCGTCGCCCATCATGGCCAGCGCCAGGCCGAGAGAACCCAGGATCAGCACATCCAGCGGCACCATGCCAGGTGTGGCGAGGAACATGCCGATCACGGCCGTGATCATCAGCAATGCCACCACTCCCGGCTTGGTCAGATCCCAGTAGGCCCGCCACATGGGAGTAGCCGATTTTTCGACGAGGGTCGTCATGATGACTTGTGCTCCTGCACCAGGCTGAAGTTCAGGGCGACGAGCACCTGCAACAGCACCAGTGCGACAAAATTATGGGCAACGGCCACTGCCAGCGGCAGATGGAGCACCACGTTGGAAACCCCCAGTGCCACCTGCACCAGCAAAACCAGAGCCAGGGCTCCCGCGAAACGGCGATAGCGCAACGTTTTGCCACGCATCATGAGCAGTACGATCAACAGGCCGATCACCGCCGTAGTAATCCAGGCGCCGATACGATGGCTCACATGAATGGTCATTCTTGCCGGCCACTCGAGGTGCGGCGCGAACTCGAAGCTCTGGCCAGTATAGGGATGGAAGGCAAAGGCATTCACGAAATCCAGATGCTGGAGCCAGCCTTCCTGGCAAACCGGCAGTGCGGTGCACTGCGTCGCCGCATAGTTCGACGCCGTCCAGCCGCCAAGCGCTATCTGGAGCACCAGTACAATCGTGGCCAGAACAGTGAGCGGGAGCAGCCCCTTGACCGCGGCACCGCTGGCCCGCAGAAACGGCGACAGGCGAATCACCAGAAGAAAAATGGTAGTGAAAGTCGCAAAGCCGAACAGCAGATGCCCGGTCACCACCGGCGGAAACAGCTTCATGGTGACGGTCCATGCACCGAACGCACCCTGCAGGCACACCAGCGCCAGCAGGAAGACCGCATGCTTCACCGGAATGTCCTTTTCGCCGCGGCGTACGGCCAGCAAAGCGAAACCTGCCATGAATATGCAAAGCAGCCCGATACCCTTGGCAAAGTGGCGATGAATCATCTCCGGCCAGGCCTTTTCGGCCACCAGGGGCTGGTCGGGATAGAGTTCCTGCGCGCGCGCGATCGCCTCGTCGGAGAGCGGCACGGTGATGGAGCCGTAGCAGGTCGGCCAGTCAGGGCAGCCGAGGCCGGCGTCCTTGAGGCGGGTCCAGGCACCAAGCGCCACTACCGTAGCGGTGACCAGGACACTGATGACCGCAAGCCGCGTCAGCCAGAGACGGGCAAAAGAATACGAGTTAGCCAATTCGCGAAGCCTTCAACAGTTTTCTGAGATCCTTGAGAATCTCCTCCGCCTTTACGACGGAAGCCTTTTCATCCTTCTGCGGCGCATAGGCCAGCATGATCCAGCCCATCGGATCCATGATGTAAAGCTGTCCGTCCTGGCTTGCCTTCGGCGTCGCACGCATCAACGCGGCATCTACGCTGGAAGCATCAGCACCGATGCGGATGAAGCCCGCAAACTCCTTCTTCAGCAACTCTTCCGTGGATGCAGACAAGGGCGTCGTCACGACCAGCACCTGGCTCAGCCGTTCTGACTCCTTGCCGAGCGCCTTGTCCACCTGGCGCATCTGGAACAGCCGGTTCCGGCAGGCTGTATCGCAATCCGCCGGAATTACATACAGCAGCCACCACGTCTTGCCGGCAAAGCTGCTGCCGAGGCTTTTTCCGGCGCCATCCCGGGCACGAAGCTCCGTAAAGCTCGTTGGCGGATCGATGAGCTGTCCCTTGTTGACCTGCCCTCCCTTGTACCAGCCAAGGCGGTAGGCAAGGTCACCGACCAGGAACGGAATGATGAAGCTGGCCAGCACCAGCAACAGCATGCGCCGATTCTTGCGCACGATCTCGGGAGACAGCTTCGGCGTGGAATTTTCACTCATGACCGGGACTTCTTTCTTTCCGCAGGTTTACTGCAATCAGCACTACAAGCACTGCGGCTGCCAGGCTGAACCACTGGAAGGCATAGGCATAATGCTTTTCCGGCGGAATGCCGAGCCGCGCAGAGGGTGACCAGTCACGTACGAAGCCATC
>JAJNDL010000428.1 GCA_021156385.1 Moraxellaceae bacterium
CACCGGCATGCTGGGCGGCATGCTGGGCTCGCTGGCCTTGGAGGCGCTGTTCGTGATGGTGGTGTTCGGCGCCTGGCGCCTCGGCGTCGCCAGTTTCACCGGCAACCTCGTGCCCATCGCCATGGCCTTCGGCGCCTGGGGCGCACTCAACGGCAACATCGACCTCGGCCTCACCATCGTGCTCGGCATCGCCTTCAGCGTGGTGGTGGACGACACCATCCACTTCGTCAGCAAGTACGAATACGCACGCAAGCGCCTCGGCCTCGACCCGGAAGCGGCCATCCTCCACAGCTTCCGCCATGTCGGCGTGGCCATCGTCACGACGACGCTGGTGCTGGGCCTGGGCTTTGCGTGGCTCGCGAATTCCGCCATCCAGGTCACGGTGAACACGGCGGTGGTCACCGTCATCACCATTCTCTTCGCGCTCTTCATCGACCTCTTCCTGCTGCCGGTACTGCCAGCTGCCGGTACCCGCGACCGGGGAAAAAGCCGAAGCGCTGCCCGAGCCGGAGCTGCCGGCATGACGGGCGTAATGAATGCGGTCGGCCTCGACCGCGTGCGGCGCCAGCTGCGCGAGGCCGTGGGCGCCGACACCATCGCCGCGCTGCACCGGGCGAATCCGGGGCTGGATGCGCTGGCCGTGCTCGGCAGCGTCGCGCTCTTTGCGGCCAACGTCTGGCTGCTGGGCACGCTGGCCTTCGGTATCGCATGGCTCGCGCTCTTCGTGCTGCAGGGCTTTCTCCTGCAGTGGATGGGCCTCGTCAGCCACGACCTCTTCGTGCACCGCCGCGCCTGGGGCGAGACCGGTTCCTGGTGGGCCAGCCTGTTGCTGACGCTGCCGCGCTTCTCGCTGCCCACGGGCTACGAGCAGGCGCACCTCGCGCACCACCGCTGCCTCGGCACGGTGCAGGACACCGAGGCCTACAAGCAGCACCTCGACACGCGCGCCCGCCGCTTCCTCTTTCTCACGCTGGCCGGCATCAAGCTGGCGCAGGCGGGACGCCTGGAGGCCGAGGCCGGCCTGCGTGCCTATCACGACGTGAGCGGGCAGGGCGCGCTGATCGAGCGCCGTGCGCGCGTCGAGACATGGATCATGCGCGGCTTCCTGCTGACCCTGCTGGTGCTCGGGATGTTCTTCCCGCGCCTGGTGCTGCTCGGCTTCCTGCTGCCGGTGCTGGTGATGGGGCCCGTCGTCAACACGCTGCGCATTGTCATCGAGCATGCCGACGTCGACCCCGCCAATCCCTGGCACGGCTCGACCTTCTACCGCACCGGCCCCGTCAGCCGCCTGCTCTTCTGCTGGGATTCCGGCGACTGCCACCTCGTGCACCACGTCTTCCCGCGCCTGCCGTTCTACCGCATGGGCCGCGCCGTGGACCTGATGCGCCCGCACCTGCTGGCGCAGGGCGTGGTGGAGCGTCGCTCCTATGCGCAACTGCTCAAGGGCTGGTTCGTCGATGCCTACCCGCACCGCACGCTCTGGCCGCTCGCGGGTAAGGCCGCTGCCGCCAAACCGGGTTCCCCCCAATCCCTTTCTTCCCTTTCCAACGGACAGGTCTGACCCATGGATGCCACCCTCACTCTTGCGACCCCGCTCTCCAGCCGTCTGCGCGCCTGGATGCAGGAGCGCTTTCCCGCGGCCAATGCGCTGCTTTTCTTCACGCTCTATCTAGCGACGGCCGCAGTCGCCCGCGCCGCCGCCGGCGGCGAGGTGACGGTTTCGCTGCCGGATGTCATCGGCTGCCTCGTCACCTGGTCCTTCTTCCTCGTGCTGCGCATCTTCGACGAGCACAAGGACTATGCGCTGGACTGCCACAACCATCCGCAGCGCGTGCTGCAGAGCGGCCTCATCAACCTGAACCACCTCAAGCTCCTGGGCCTGCTCGCGATTGCCGCGCAGGTCGGCTGGTCGCTGTGGCTGGACGGCGGCCTCGGCCGCACCACGCAGGCCTGGGCACTGCTCTTCGCCTGGACCTGCCTCATGGGCCGCGAGTTCTTCATTGCCGACTGGCTGAACCGCCATCTCACCTGGTACGCCGTCTCGCACATGCTGGTGATGCCGCTGATCGTGTGGTGGCTGGCGCAGCTCGCGCTGCCCGGCAGTGCCCTCACCGAACCGCTGCAACTGCTCATGCTGCTCGCCTTCGTCAGCGGCTTCTGCTTCGAGATCACGCGCAAGACCAAGGGCCCGGAGGAGGAGCGCGACAGCGTCGAGTCCTATTCGCGCATCTTCGGTACGCGTGGCTCCGCGTGCGTGGTGCTGGGCCTGGTGACGGCCATGGTGGCCTGCCAGCTCTGGCTGATGCAGGTGCTGGCCGGTGCCGTGCCGCTCTGGGCGGCCGCGCTGCTCGCCGTGTTCTACGCGCTCGGCCTGCGCCAGCTGCTGGCTTTCCTGAAGGCACCATCGGCGAAAGGTCGCGAGAAGAACGAGGCGCTCGTCGCCATCACCATGCTGGGCGGCTACGCGCTGCTCATCGCCGTCGTACTCACGCAGCAGGGCCTCGCCCTGAACTGGTTCTAAGGAGAGACCCATGAACATGCCACTCACCACTCCCGATGCCGCCACCCCGCTGCGCGAACTCGGCGGCAACCCGCTGCCGCTGGACGTCATCGAAGTCACCCA
>JAJNDL010000429.1 GCA_021156385.1 Moraxellaceae bacterium
ACCCGGCACGCAGACCGGCTTGCCTTTCATCACCGCTTCCCAGCCCTCCTTCACCACTTCATCCGCTTCCTGCCAGAGCAGGCCGGGCAGTTTGTCGGCCGCATCGCGCGTGCCCATGGTGTCGTGGAATTCACTGTGGGTGAAACCCGGGCAGAGCGCGGTGACATGGATGCCCTGCGGCTTCAGCTCCATGTCCAGCGACTGCGAGATGCCGAGCACATAACTCTTGATGCCGGTGTAGAGCAGGCTTGCGCCGGGTGGCGAGAACGCGGCCAGCGACGAGAGATTGATGATGCGTCCCCAGCCACGCGCACGCATGCCGGGCAGCACGCGGTGACAGAGTTCGGTGAGCGCCGTCACCATGAGCTGGATCTCCGCGGCCAGCTTCGGCCAGGGCGTATCGGCAAACGCGGTCTTGCCGGACAGACCCGCGTTGTTGACGAGCACGTCGATGGCGATGCCCTGCTGCTCCGCAAACGCCATGATCGCCGCCGGTGCGGCCGGATCATTGAGGTCGGCGGCAAAGACGTCGCAGCGCACGCCGTGCTGTGCCGTGAGTTCGGCCGCCAGTTCCTGCAGGCGTTCGACGCGGCGTGCGACGAGCAACAGGGCATAGCCTTCGGCGGCGAGATGACGCGCAAAGGCGGCGCCGATGCCGGCGGAGGCGCCGGTGATGAGTGCGGTACGGTTGTTCATGGTCTGCTCCCTCAGTTGGCAAACAGCGCCGGGATTTCCCGGGCGCCGATTTCAAAATTTTCGCGGGCGCGGCCGATGTCGCCGCGGTAGGCCCCCACCGGTCCCTCCAGCAGGAAGGGATAGGCAATGCGGCGCTGTTTTTCGGTGAAGCCGTAGGTGCCCATGCCGAGATAAAGCCCCGGCGCCACGCGCCGGACCTCGTCGACCATGTGCACGGTGCCGCAGGTGGAATGGAAATGCCGGTACACGAGCTGATAGGCCGGCTGACCGTCAAAACGCGACGGCGCGATCAGGGTCAGCATGGGATAACACTGCACGACGCGGCCGCGCTGCAGGAAGGTGTTGTAGCCGCGCCCCGTTTCGCCATCGACCGGGCGGAACGCCTTGCACAGCCAGCTGCGAAAGGGATTGTCGAGGACGGCCCGGCCGGCCAGCGTGGCCAGCCAGTGGGGCTGGGCCAGCAGGCGCGCCGCGTATTCGCCCTGCATTTCCGCCAGGTCCGGCGCCGGCAGCGTGGCGAACAGCCGGAGCAGCTCGTCCGTCGCCAGCCGGCTCAGGGCCTCTGCCGAAGTGATCACTTCCATTCTTCTCTCTCCGCCTTTTGTTGAATGCCGTTCAACGGAATCCTAGCCAATTTGTTGAATGTCATTCAACCATGTCTACAATGCCGTCGATGAGCGGCAGCCGGCTGCCGGCTCCTGACCTGCCCGCGGAGAGCAACCATGGCACGTACCAAGCGCGACCAGGCCCCTGAAGAGAAGCGCGACGAGATCGTCGCCGCGGCGCGCACGCTGTTCGTGGCGGAGGGCTACGAGGCCGCCTCGATGAGCCGCCTGGCCACGGCCGCCGGTGTCGCGCCCAATACCATCTACTGGTACTTCCGCGACAAGGACGAAGTGCTGGTGGCCGTGCTCGATGCCGAGTTCTCGGCGCGCATGGCCGACTACCTGCAGATTCCGGCCACGGACCGCGCGGAGCGCCTGCTATGGGTGGCCAACCAGCTCGGGCAGGTCAGCCGCCTGGTCGGCACCGTGCATTCGCGGCTGGAGAAATCGCCCGCCATCAACGCCTGGCACGAGCGCTTCCATGCGCTGAGCGAGGCCATGCTGCGCGCCGAGCTGCAACAGGCCGGCATGGCGCCGGAGAGGATCGAGGCGATGGTGAAGATCAGCATCTTCACCATCGAGGGACTGCTGGCGCATCAGCTGCCGGAGCAGGAAAAGCGCGCGATCTGCGCCGCGCTGGCTGCCGCCTGATCCGCACGGCGATTTTCGAAAATGCCACGCACCGCAGGTGCGGTGTCACACGCCGCGCCGCGCGGCTGCGTCATGCTTGAGAGCGTTTTCCTCGAGGCTTTCACCATGACCCAGGCACTCTGCACGCCGGACGCGGTGCAACGCCTGTCGGCCCCCGAGCTGAGCCGGCTCTTTCGCACGCTGGACGCGCCGGCCATGGCGGAGATGGATGGCGAGTTTTCCCCCGTCCTGCTGCGGCAGTGGCATCCGCTCTGGGACCGTCCGGCGCAATGGCTGATGAACACGGCCTGGCTGCCGCTGCACTGGACCGGCAAAGCTTTCCGCCCGCGGCCGCACCCTGCGCACGCTCCCGATGCAGACGGTGCTGGCACCCTCCGCCCTGGATGGCCGCCCGTCCTACCAGCTGGTGTATGCCGCGTTCCATTCGCCGCTGGGCTATGTCCGCGTGGTGGACGAGCTCCGGCGGCTGGCACCGGGCCTCTACCTCGGCATCGGGGCCGCCGGCTTTGCCGCGTGGCAGCGGCGGATTCCGTTTCCCTTCCTGCTGCAGGGGCCGGTCGCGCCCTACCGGCGCGATGTCGGCTGGCCGCGCCGGCGCTTCGACCTGGCGCGCGCGCTCCAGCCCCCGGGTGCCGTCTCGCGTGGCTGACCGCCTCATCCGGAGCGCGCGCGTCACTGCCTTGCCCCGTAGCGGGTACCGGCGCACGACCTCGCTGTCCGCCAACTCGCACGCGGACGCCGTGCCCGTGCGGCAATTTGTCGCATCCCGGAAAACCTGCCGATCCCTACAATGCGCCCC
>JAJNDL010000430.1 GCA_021156385.1 Moraxellaceae bacterium
CTTTCTTTTGTCTCGCCAAAAGAAAGTAAGCAAAGAAAATGCGATGACGCCGTTGGCTCAGGCCGAAGCAGGGACACCGACACGGGCTTCGGTTCTGTACGCTGCAGTGGCTCGCCTTCGGCATTGCTTCTGGCAGGCGTGGCGTGGCGATGCAGGGCAGGGGTTCAAGTTATGCCCACGCGCGCAAGCCGAGGTAAATGCGCCAGCGCAGTGAAGCGCGGTAAACCATGAATGAAGTTGAAGGCGCTTTCCGAAGGGTGGGCATTCCTTGAATACCCACCCTACCAGCGGTGCCCACCGACATCGCAAAATGAAAAGCCCGCCAACAGACGGGCTTTTCATTGCACACGGCAGATCCCCCGAGGCGTTTACGCGAGGCCGCTCCTCTCCGACGCACCACTGAAGCAGCCCATCCCGCAAGCCAACGCCGTCCGTAATCCCCACCAGCCTCTCAAGCGGAGTCATCGCATTTTCTTTGCTTACTTTCTTTTGGCGAGACAAAAGAAAGTGAGGCCCCGCGGGCGAGGCGCACCGCCTGTGCGAGCAAGCAAATCCATTACCGCAGTAGCCCACCTACGCGAGCGCCGTAGCGCCCACCACAGGCCGCTGCAACAACCCACCTGCGTCAGCGCCGCAGCACCCACCACAGGCCATCGCCATAACCCGCCTGCACCAACACCACAGCCAAGCCATGACCAGCCTCAGCAAGCGAGCTTGCCGCCTGCAAAGAGGCCTCAACGGCCCCCGCTATGGAAATGGTAGCCAGAATCCCTGGCACGCAACCGCTGCTCGCCTTCCAGCAGCGCAACGACGCCGGCCTCGAGCTGCGGCACGACGCAGGCCGTCGGCTCCGGCGAAATGGAAGCCCTGGCCCCTGATCTCGACGCTGTACGTGTTCATGGACATCCCTGCCTGGTGCCGGCGGCGTGATCCGGGATTTTCCGGAAGTCCGGCGCCGGTGTCGAGCCGGCGCGCGGCCCCAGCCAGTGCCCGCACCCGGAAAGCCTGTCCCCCTGTTTGCGACCGCGGCGCGGATGAAATGCTTTCCATGGGGCCTGTCTCCTGTCACTGCAGCATGAAGGTCTCGTACTCCAGCACCTCGAGCTTGCGGTCGAGCAGCCGGAAGCCGGCCATGACCACGACCAATAGCGCGAGGGCGAAGCCATAGCCATACGCCGTCGGCCCGAGGGCGAAGGTGATGGCGGTGAGCACGCCGTTGAGCACGACCAGCGCGCCGGTGAGGGCCAGCACGACACGGCGGCGGTCGAGGTAGAAGAACACGTTGAGGATGCCGAGGAAGACCACCTGCAGCCCGGCCGCCACCACGTTCACCAGGAGCAGCGGCTGGTAGAGCGGCGAGATGCCGAGCACGGCCAGCAGCGTGTCGCTGAACATGACCACGAGCAGCGCCGAGATCGTCTGCACCTTCATGATCTGGTAGAGCGCCTGCCGCACGGTGTGGACCATCTCGTTGCGCATGTCCTCGATGTGCGCCAGCGAGGCGCCGCGGCGCACCGCGTCGAAGAAGCGGTCGTAGTACTCGACGAAGTCGGTCTCCATCTTCACCAGGAAGACGGCCATGCCGGGGATGATGGAGAGGTAGGCCAGGAAGACCGGCATGTCGTAGATCACCGAGGCGCGCAGCGGCCCGATCACGCTCTGGCTGGTGGCCGGCCAGAACCAGAACATCAGCTTGTCCATCCAGATGCCGAGGTTGTAGAGCAGGCCCACGGCGACGAGCGAGGGATACAGCAGCTTCGGGCGCAGGAAATCGAAGCGCATGTTCTCCCGCGAGGGATAGTGCCGCGCCACCAGGATCACCATGCCGAGCAGCAGCACGCCCTGGCCCAGCACGAAGCCGGCGAGCAGGCCCTCGAGGCCGTAGTCCATGAGCGCATAGGCGAGCAGCATGGTGGCGCCGTAGCCGGCGGCGAAGAAGACGAGGATGGCCTTGTAGGCCTTCATGCCGGAGAGAAAGATCGTCGCGATCCAGATGTTGCAGAGGATGATGAAGCCTTCGACGAGCAGCAGGCGGTAGGCGCCGCTCTCGTCGGTGAAGAAAAGCGTGGCGGCGCCGGCGGAGAGGGCCGCCGCCACGAAAGTGACGCAGAGCATGAGGCCGTTGAAGTTGGGCAGCACGGCCTCCGGCTTTTTCTCGTAGAGGCGGTCGGCGGTGAAGCGCGTGAAGGCGAGCTGCACCGGCCCGGTGATCACGAGGCTGGTGGCGAGCAGGTACAGCACGGTGACCTGGAACTGCGTCACCATCTTCGTGTCGGCGAGCACCGGCACCGCCATCACGCCGATGAGCAGGATGCCGAGGATGGACAGCACCCACGGCCCCGAGCTGATCACGCCGGCATAGGCATAGGCCTGCAGCGTGCCGAGCAGCGAATCGTGGCGCAGCAGCTTGCGCAGTTCGAAACCGATGCCCGCCATCAGCCGCCCTCGCCCGCGCCGGCCGTGCTGGCCGCGAGGCCGAGGTGGAAGGGACAAGCGCCCGCCGGTTTTGCTTTCTCGCCGGTGTGGCGGAAGGCGTCCTCGTAGACTTGGCGGTACTGCGCGAACATCCGCTCCTGGGTGTAGTAGCGGCTGACGCGCGCGATGCCCGCGGCCTGCGCGCGCTGCCAGTACGCGTCGTCCTGCAGCAGGCGCAGCACCGCTTCGGCGAGCGCGCCGGGATTGGCGATGCCGACCACCTCGCCGGCCGCGCCCAGCGCGCGGTCCTCGCCGTCGAGCCCCTCGACGAGCTGGCGGCAGGAACCGACGTCGGTGGCGACGCAGGGCACGCCGGCGGCATAGCCCTCTCCCGTAAGACCGAGGTCCTCGACCAATGCTGCGCATTCCTGCGCGTAGAGCGGGTCTTCGTCCGCCGGCCCCGCCACCCACGCCTGCACGCCCGGCAGCCGGTTGTGCACGATGCGCATGGCGCGGGATGCGCATGGCGCGGATGAAGGTCTTGATGTCCTTGATCGGCACCACGCGCCCGATCAGGCAGACGGTGAGCGGACGCTCGGCGGGGCGCCGCGCGCGCACCTGCTCGAGCTGCGGCAGGTTGATGCCGTTGGGGATGCAGCGCGTGCGCGAAGGCGGCGCGCCGTCGGCGACCTGGCGCTGCCGGTTGGCCTCGTAGAGCGCGATGATGCGGTGCGCCTGCTGGTAGCACTCGCGACCCAGCGCCTCGAAGAAGCGCACCCAGAGCTGGCGCAGGTAGGCGACCTCGCCGGCGTCTTTTTCCAGCACGCCGCGGTTGTCGCGGATCCACTCGGCCTGGAAGAGGTCGATCTTGCGCTCCTTGGTGTAGATGCCGTGCTCGGAGAGCAGCAGCGGCTGGCCACGCCGTTGCGCAAGCAGCGCACCGAGATAGCCCGCGTAGCCGGTGGAGAGCGCATGGAAGGCGCGCACGGGAATGAAGTCCTCGGCGATGCGCATGAGCTGCCAGAGCGGCAGGTGCATGATGCGCACCGTCCAGAAGTAGTCGACGAAGGACGGGTCGGTGCAGCGCTCGCGGTACTGCGCGGTGATGTAGTCCCAGGCGCGGCGGCTGTAGAGGAAGTCCTTCAGGCCGAAGCGGCCGCTGCGGTAGGCCTCGAGCAGCGCCGGCATCGGATTCTCGCCGCCCGCGCCGCGGAAGAAGTCGTGCAGCTTCTCCACCTCGCGCATGGCGCCGGCGTCGCCGCGGCAGGGCAGCACGGGTGGCGGCGGCTGGTCGCCGTGCAGGTAGTGCACCTCGAGGTGCACGACGTTGTCGGGCAGCGCATAGCGCATGCCGTCGTAGTCCTGCGGGCGGCTGCCGAGGAAGCAGAGCGCGAAGCCGTACTCGGGAAAGCCGCGGATGACCTGGTTGACCCAGCTCGACACGCCGCCGCTGACATAGGGGAAAGTGCCCTCCAGCAGCAACCCGACATCGGCCGTGCGGCCTTGGCGCACGATCATGCCGCCACCCAGAAGTCGGCGAGCAGGGCCATCTGCTGCGTGCGTGCGGCGACGGGCAACTGCGCGAGGTGCGCGCGCACCGCGGCGTAGTCGCCGCGCAGGAAGGCGAGCTCGGCAAGATACGGATGCACGCGCGCCTCCGGCAGGCCCATGAGCACGGCACGGGAGAACGCCTCGCCCGCCGCCTCGGCCTGGCCGGCGTGCAGGTGCAGGCGCGCCGAGAGCAGCCAGAGGCCGGCGTCGTCGACGCGGCAGTGCAGCGCCATGTCGGCATGGCGGCGGCCCTCGGCCAGCGCCTGGCGGCGCAGCTCGCCTTGCACCAGGCCCTGGTAGACGAGCTCGAGCTGCAGCTCGGCGAGCTGGCGCGCCGCGGCATGGGTCTGCTCGCGGCTGGTCGCCTGCTGCAGCGCCGCCCGCGCACCCTGCAGCCCGCCGGCGATGACTTTTTCCTTGCCGTCGAGAATGCCGTAGGCGAGCAGGCGCAGGTCGTCGCTGCTTTCGCCGAGCGCCTGGCGCAGCAGGCCGGAGACATGGCGCGGCGCCACGTGCTGCACGGCCATGAGCGCGTTCATGCGCAGCTCCAGCGGCGCGCGCGGGCTGGCGAGGCGCGCGTCGAGACGCGCGGCGCGCTGCGTGCCGCCCGGCTGCCGGCGCGGCTCGAAGCGCGGCGGCGACACGGCGGCATAGCGCGCCGGCGGCGCCGGCTTCTGCCAGCGCTGCAGCAGGCGCGCGAGGGCGACCTGCAGGCGCGATTTCCCGGCCGGGGGGGACAGCGGCAGATCAAGTCCAGACATGGCCACACCTCGCGAGCAGTTTGCGCAGCAGGATTTGCGGATCCGCATCCAGCGTGGTGGCGTGGAGCGCGATGCCGTGGCGGCCGTCGAGGGCGACTCCCAGCGCCTGCTCGAGGCGCTGCGCGTAGCCGGCCTGCGCCGCCCCGCCCTGCAGCACCAGCAGCGTGAGCACGACGACGTGGCCGCCCTGCGTGAACTCCCACACCACATCGAGTTCGCGCGCCTGGCGGCGCAGCAGGCGCAGCTGTTCCTCCTGCGCCGGCCCCGGTTCGACGGCGACGGCGACGAGGCTGGAGACCAGCCCGGCCTCCTGCTGGATGCGCTGCAGGCGCAGCAGCTCGCCCGCGAAGCCCGTATCGCCGCCCGGCAGCTGCGCCGCGAGGCGCTGCGCGGCCGC
>JAJNDL010000033.1 GCA_021156385.1 Moraxellaceae bacterium
ATTGAGGGCAACGCGGTTGCGCGGCTTGGGGATGGCCTCGACCTCGACCTTTGCGCCGTAGCGCCCCTGTGCGATGTACTGGCGCTCGAGCTCGCCTTTCACATGGTCCAGCGTGGCCCGCTGGAAGACTTCGCCTTCGGCAAGTCCGGCGGACTTCAAGCCCTTGAGCAGGTTCTCCTTGTCCATCGACTTGTTGCCGGAGATATCGATGGCAACGATGGTCGGGCGCTCGGTGAGCTGCAGCACCAGGGTGTCGCCATCGCGCCCGATCTTGATGTCCTCGAAGTTGCCGGTCTTGAACAGCGTGCGTACTGCATCGGCAATGCGCACGCTGTCCACGGCGTCACCCGCACTGATGGGGAGACTCCCGTAAACACTGGCGGCAGAGAGCCTGGCCAGTCCTTCGAGACGGATATCCCGGACAACGAAACTGCTGTCATCGGCAAGAGCTACGGACGCAACAAGAAAAGCCGCAACACCACACACCAGGCGCGGCAGGCGCCGGAAAGAACTCATCAAAAGGGATACTCCGCGCTCACAGGCGGCTCAGATCATTAAATATCGCCAGGAGCATGAGACTCATCAGCATCACGATGCCGATACGCAGGCCCACCATCTGCATGCGCTCTGACAGCGGACGCCCCATCACTCCCTCAATGGCGTGGTAGACGAGATGACCGCCGTCCAGCACGGGAATCGGCAGCAGGTTGAGCACACCCAGACTCACGCTCAGCAGCGCCATGAAACCCAGCAATGCTTCCCAGCCCATGGCGGCTGTCTGGCCGGCAACTTTAGCAATCGTGATAGGGCCACTCAAGTTGTTAACACTGATCAGGCCTTGCAGCATCTTGGCCATGGACTCCAGGGTCACCACGATGAGCGTCCCGGTTTTCCGGACTGCCAGGCCCAGGGCCTCGACCGGACCATGATCGATGCGCTGGATGTATTCGGCAGGAAACTCGGGCAGCTCCTTGGGCGCGATTCCCAGCTTGCCGCGGACGATGCCCTGGTCGTCCTTCTCCCCTATGGGCGTCAGGCGCAGGACAAGTGTCTCCTTGCCACGCTGCACCTGCATCTCGAGCGCCTGCTCCGGCTGCGTACGCACCACCTCGACCATGTCCTGCCAGCTGTACATGGGCTGACCGTCCACCGACAGCACACGGTCGCCGGCCTTCAGGCCCTGGCGCTCGCCGGCCGACCCCTTCAGCACTTCACCGATGACGGGCTCGATCGGCGGCTCATAAGGTTTGAACCCCACTTCGCGGAAAGGATTCACATCCTGGCCCGACAGGAACTCGCGCAACGCCAGGACGACCTCGCGGGGTTCGCCGCCGTCCTTCGGGCGCAGGCTGATGTTCAGCTCGCCAGACTCACCCATCCGGTCGATCAGCGCAAAATTGATGGACTCCCAGTCGCCAACGGCCTTGCCGTCGATGGCGATGATCTCGTCCCCCTCCTCGATTCCGGCGACCGCCGCAGGTGTTTGCGGGAACACCCGGCCGATGATCGGCTTGGACGTCTCCATGCCCTGCAGGAAGATGATCCAGTAGAGGAATACGGCGAAGGCGAGATTGATGAGCGGGCCTGCCGCCACGATGGCCATGCGCGCCCAGACAGGTTGACGGTTGAAGGCTCGCGGCAGGTCTTCGGGCGGCACTTCGCCTTCCCGCTCGTCCGCCATGCGCACGTAGCCCCCGAGCGGAATGGCCGCGATCTGGTATTGCGTGCCCCGCTTGTCTTTCCACTTCAGGAAGGCGGGACCGAAGCCGATGGAGAAGGTGATGACCTTTACCCCTAGTCGGCGCGCCACCCAGAAATGGCCAAACTCATGAATGGCAATCAACGGCCCCAAGACAATGATGGCCGCCAGCACCATGTAGAAAACACTCATCAGGCACCCTTAGCGCAGATTGCCAGCAGCCGGGTGGCGTGCTCGCGTGCGGTACGATCCGCCTCGAGAATTGTGGTTAGGCCATCTGCGACCATCATTGGCAATTCTGTAAGTGTCCGCTCGATTACGCGCGGAATGTCGGTAAAACGCAGCTGCCTGTCGAGAAAGGCGGCTACGGCAATCTCGTTGGCAGCGTTCAGCACCGCCGGTGCAGTCCCACCTGTCCTGATGGCCTCCCGGGCGAGGCGCAGGCAGGGAAACCGTTGCTCATCCGGCACCTCGAAATGCAGGGAGCCCACTGCGAACAGATCCAGTGCGGGCACCCCGGCCACGATTCTTTCAGGCCAGGCCAGCCCCAGGGCAATCGGGGTCCGCATATCGGGGTTTCCAAGCTGGGCCAGGGTCGAGCCATCCACGTATTGCACCAGCGAATGCACCACGCTTTCGGGGTGCACCACCACCTGGACAGATTCCGGTGCAAGCCGGAACAGCCAGCAGGCCTCGATCAGCTCCAGGCCCTTGTTCATCAGCGTCGCTGAATCCACGGATATCTTGCGGCCCATGGCCCATTTCGGATGCCTGATCGCCTGCTCCGGCGTGACATCGTGCATGGCCTCGAGCGACCAGTCGCGGAAAGGCCCGCCGGATGCCGTAAGCAACACCCGCTCCACTCCCGCGGCCGTTTCACCGCAACGGCTGCCTGCCGGCAGGCACTGGAAAATGGCGTTGTGCTCGGAATCGATCGGCAGCAACGTGGCACTGCTGGCGGCCACGGCCTCCATGAAGAGTGCGCCGGACATCACCAGCGCTTCCTTGTTGGCGAGCAGCACACGCTTGCCCGCCTGAACCGCTGCCAGCGTCGGCAGCAGTCCCGCCGCGCCGACGATAGCAGCCATCACGACGTCGGCCTCGGGAGCGGACGCGACCTTCACCAGGCCTTCAGTGCCGAAAAGCACTTCGGTACCGACTCCGGATGATTGCAGGCTTTTACGCAGGAGTTCCGCATCGACTTCACAGGCCGTCACCGCGAAGCGCGGCCTGAACCGCAGGCACTGCTCCGCAAGGGAGTCGACACGCTGATGGGTCGTCAACGCGAAAATCCGGAAGCGGTCCGGATGGCGGGCCACCACGTCCAGCGTACTCTGGCCGATGGAGCCGGTTGCCCCGAGTATCGTGACGAGCTGTTGAGCCATGGCTCAGAATCCGCCCGCCAGCAGCCAGCCCAGCGCAAACAGGGGGGCTGCAGCCGTGAGGCTGTCGATACGGTCCAGGGCGCCGCCATGACCGGGGAAAATGGTGCCGGAATCCTTGATGCCCGCCTTGCGCTTGACCATGGACTCGAACAGGTCGCCCAGCACGGACGCCAGCACCGTCAGCAGCGACAGGCCCACGAATGCCATGAAGCGTTGGCCAGCGAGGTCGCGCCACATGGCCACGGCCAATGCCAGCGCAAACGTGAGCAGAACCCCGCCAATGAATCCCTCGAAAGACTTGCCCGGGCTCACGGCAGGCGCGAGCTTCACCTTGCCGAATGCCCGGCCCGCAAAATAGGCACCGGTATCCGCCCCCCAGACCAGGAGGAAAAGATAGAGGAGCCACCAGGGGGACTGATTCTGCAGGGTGGTGAGCCCGAGCCAGGCCGGCACCAGCAGCACGAAGCCGATGGCCCCCAGCATGGGAACATTCGCCCAGGATGCGGTTCCTTCCGGGTAGGCACGCACCAGGCGATGGGCCGCCAGCCAGAACGCCACGGCAACGCCATAGACAACCAGATGCACCTCCCGTTGCGGAGGCAACAGGACCAGGGCGACGAGCAGCGCCAGGACGGCTGCGGCATAGGCCAGTCGCAGCGGGCTCGACTTCCAGCCCATCATGGCTGTCCACTCCCAGGCACCGACCACCACGACGAACGCTGCAAAGGCACGGAAGGCCCAGGCGTCGGGCGCCAGGAAGATGCACCAGATCACGACAGGAATCAGCACCAGCGCCGTAACGACACGCTGCCTGAGCTCGGGTTTCAAGAGTGGCCTCCCTGCATGGCAGACTGCCAGTGTGAAAAAAAATGGGGCGTAACGATCATCCAGCCTCGGCGCCGCACGTATTCAGGCGTCTCCAGCCGTCGCCTCGACTTGCTCGGAAGTACGGCCGAAGCGCCGCTGCCGCCCGGAATAGTCGGCAAGCGCGCGGTCAAGCTCGGCGGCATCGAAGTCCGGCCAGAGAGCATCGGTGAAATAGAACTCTGCGTAGGCCGTCTGCCACAGCAGGAAATTGGAGATGCGCATCTCGCCACCCGTGCGGATCAGGAGATCCACGGGCGGAAGGTCCGCCATCTGCACGAAATGCCCCATGCGCTCCGGTGTGATTTCGGCAGGCGTGAGGCGCGCCTCGGCCACTTCAATGGCCAGCCGCTGCGCCGCATGCGCCATGTCCCACTGCCCCCCGTAGTTCACGGCGATGACCAGCGTCATGCGTACGTTGTCGCGCGTCAGATGCACGGCCTCCTGCATGCCCGACTGGAGCTCGGGAGAGAAACGCGAGAGGTCGCCGATGAAGCGCAGCCGGATGCCGTTCTGATGCAGCTCTCCCACCTTCTTGGTGAGTGCCTCTAGAAACAGGCTCATCAGGGCTGCCACCTCGGATTCGGGCCGACGCCAGTTCTCGCTGGAAAAGGCAAAAACCGTCAGGACCTCGATGCCGCTACGGGCTGCATGCTCGACGATGCGCCGCACCGCAGACTCGCCCGCCTTGTGGCCCTCCGGACCCGGCAGGCCGCGGCGCTTGGCCCAGCGGTTGTTGCCGTCCATGATGATGGCGACATGACGCGGCAGCGTGCCGGATACGGATTCGAGATCCGGTGCGCTGCTCGGGACGGAGGCAGTCATTGCATCAGACCTGCATCAGTTCCTGTTCCTTGGCGGCCAGCATCTTGTCCACCTCGGCGATGTATTTGTCGGTCAGCTTCTGCACGTCCTCGCTGCCCTTGCGCTCCTCGTCCTCGGAAATCTCCTTTTCCTTCAGGAGGTCCTTGAGGTCGGCCATGATGTCGCGGCGGATATTGCGGATTGCCACGCGTGCATTTTCGGCTTCGGAGCGCGCCATCTTCTGCATGTCGCGGCGGGTCTCTTCCGTCAGTGCCGGCAGCGGCACGCGGATCACGTCGGCCGTGATCGGATTCAGGCCGAGGTCGGACATGCGGATGGCCTTGTCGATCGCCGCCAGCATGGTGCGCTCGTAGGGCTGCACGATGAGCGTACGGGCGTCTTCCACGCCGACGTTGGCCACCTGCATGAGCGGAGTATCGGATCCGTAGTAGGGCACCATGACGTCCTTGAGCATCGCCGGATGGGCGCGGCCGGTACGGACCTTCGCGAATGCCCCTTCGAGCGATTCGACGCTCTTCTTCATGCGGACTTCGCCGTCTTTCTTGAGATCGTTGATCATGGTCTTCTCCTTGCGACCGGCCTGTCAGCGCGGCTTGGTGCCAATCAGGGTGCCTTCGCTCTCGCCCACCATCAGGTTGAGGAGCGCGCCGGCCTTGTTCATGTTGAATACGGTGAGCGGCATGTCGTGGTCGCGACAGAGGCAGATGGCGGTGAGATCCATCACGCCGAGCTTGCGGTCCAGCACCTCGTCGAAGGTGAGATAGTCGAACTTCACTGCATCCGGGTTCTTCACCGGATCGGCACTATAGACGCCATCCACCTTGGTGGCCTTGATGACGAGGTCGGCATTGATCTCGATGCCGCGCAGGCACGCCGCCGTATCAGTGGTGAAGAAGGGATTGCCGGTGCCGGCCACGAAAATAAGGACATCTCCGCCCTGCAGGTGTCGTACGGCAGCACGGCGATCATAGTGGTCGACCACACCGCTCATGGGGATGGCAGACATCAACCGGGTCTTGATGTTGTTGCGCTCGAGGGCATCGCGCATGGCAATCCCGTTCATCACCGTTGCCAGCATGCCCATGTGGTCCCCGGCAACGCGATCAAGGCCGGCCGTCTGCAGCGCTGCCCCACGGAACAGGTTGCCGCCACCGACAACAATGCCGACCTGCACACCGATGCCGACCAGCTGGCCGATTTCCAGCGCAATGCGCGACAGCACCTTGGGGTCGATGCCGAACTCGGCATCGCCGGCCAGCGCCTCGCCGGAGAGTTTGAGCAGGATGCGTTTGTGCGCGGGGTTGCGGTCAGCCATGGCGTCCTCGGGCAAGCTGGCGCCGGATCGGGTCCGGCCAGGAAAGTGCGGGAATCTTACAGGATGAACCTGCGCTTTTCCCATAAAAAAGGCCCCATTACGGGGCCTTTTTCACAGTACAGCCAGAGGCTTACTTGGCAGCGGCGGCGGCGGCTTCGGCCACCTCGGCAGCGAAGTCCACTTCCTTCTTCTCGATGCCCTCACCCACTTCCAGGCGTACGAAGCGGACAACCTTGGCCCCGTTCCTGGACAACAGCTGGCCGACCTTGGTGTCCGGATCCTTCACGAAGGCTTGCTCCACCAGAGAGACCTCGGACAGGTACTTCTTCACCGCGCCTTCCACCATCTTCTCGACGATGTTGGCGGGCTTGCCGGACTCGGCAGCCTTGGCCTGGGCGATTTCACGTTCCTTGGCCACCAGGGCGGCATCCACGTCCTCCGGAGCGATGGCTTCGGGCTTGGCTGCGGCGATGTGCATGGCGACGTCCTTCGCCAGCTCGTCGTTGCCACCCTCCAAAGCCACTACGACACCGATCTTCAGGCCATGGATGTAGGAGGCCAGGCGCGCACCCTCGATCAGCTCGGCGCGGCGAACCTGGATGTTCTCGCCGATCTTCTGCACCAGGGCGATACGGGCCTCTTCCACGGTTTGGCCGTCATAGGCCAGGCCAGCGATCTTGGCCGGGTCCGTCGCGCGCGCAGCCAGGGCGATCCGGGCCACCTTGTTGGCGAAGGCAGAGAAGTTGGCGTCACGGGCCACGAAGTCGGTCTGGCTATTCACTTCCAGAATGATGGCGGTATTACCTTCCTGCGCCACGATGATGGCACCTTCGGCGGCGATATTGCCGGCCTTCTTGGCTGCCTTGGCCTGCCCGGACTTGCGCAGGTTGTCGATGGCGAGTTCGATGTCCCCGCTGGCTTCCGTAAGAGCCTTCTTGCACTCCATCATGCCGAGACCGGTACGGTCACGCAGTTCTTTCACGAGGCTGGCGGTGATTTCTGCCATGGTTACATCCTCACTTGGGGCCGGGGCGTCATGCCCGCGGCAGATGAATTGATGCGGTTCAACCGCTGCAGGAGCGATAAAGGGGGCCATGCCCCCTTTATCGATGAGAGACGCCTTTCCGCAACTACTCGGCGGAAGCGCCCTCGGCCACTTCCACGAAACCGTCAGACTCGCGGCCACCGTGGGAAGCAGCGTATTCCCTGCCTTCCAGCACGGCATCGGCCATGGCGCGCACATACAACTGCACGGCACGGATGGCGTCGTCGTTGCCGGGAATGACGTAGTCCACACCCGCCGGATTGGAATTGGTGTCGACAATACCGATCACGGGAATGCCCAGCTTGTTGGCTTCAGTGATGGCGATCTTTTCATGGTCGACATCGACGACGAACAGGGCATCGGGCAAGCCACCCATGTCCTTGATGCCGCCGAGGGACTTTTCCAGCTTTTCCATCTCGCGGGTGCGCTCCAGCGCTTCACGCTTGGTCAGCTTGGCGAAAGTGCCGTCCTGGGTCTGAGCCTCCAGGTCCTTCAGTCGCTTGATCGACTGACGGATGGTCTTCCAGTTGGTGAGCATGCCGCCCAGCCAGCGGTGATCGACGAAGGGCATGCCGCAACGGGCAGCCTGTTCGCGGATGATGGGGGCAGCGGCACGCTTGGTGCCCACGAACAGCACCTTGTTCTTGTTCGAGGCCAGCTTGTTGACGTAGTTCAGCGCGTCATTGAGGGCCGGAACGGTGTGCTCGAGGTTGATGATGTGAATCTTGTTGCGGGCCCCGAAGATGTATTGAGCCATCTTGGGGTTCCAGAAGCGGGTCTGGTGACCGAAATGCGCGCCAGCCTGCAACAGCTCGCGCATGGATACCTGTGCCATGTCAAACTCCGGTTTGGGTTAGGCCTCCATCCACCCCGACTGCCAACCTTCTTTTCTCAGAAGGCACCCGACAGGCGTGACGGTGAATGTGCGATTTATGGGAACGCTCATCGGTTTTCCCTTGTGCAACAGGGGTTTGCCGAAAAGCGCGGCGCTTTATACCATAGACCCCCTTTCCCTCTCAACCGCAGCAGCTTCTGCTGCAGTTGACCTTCGTCGAATAGTGGTGCCATGGCCCAGCTCATCAAGACTCCCGAAGACATCGAAGGCATGCGGATCGCCGGCCGGCTGGCCGGCGAAGTGCTGGATTTCATTGGCCCCTTCGTCAAGCCAGGGGTTTCGACCGAAGAATTGAACAGGCTCTGCCACGAGTACATCGTCGATGTGCAGGGCGCCATTCC
>JAJNDL010000431.1 GCA_021156385.1 Moraxellaceae bacterium
ATTACAATGCCCGCCTGCCCCTGCCTGACGGTCCTCTGCCATGCGCCTGCCCCTGCTGCTGGAACCTGCGGAACTGCATTCCCATCTCGGTGAGCCCGGGCTCCTCGTCGTCGATCTCGGCAAGGAGTCGGTTTACCGCCAAGTGCATGTACCGAGTGCCGTGCACTGCAGCGGCCGGCAGCTGCTTTCGGGCGAGCAACCGTCGCCCGGCAAGTTGCCGGCGCTGCAACAACTTTCCGATGCCTTCTCGGCCCTCGGCCTGACACCCGACACGCACGTGGTCGTCTACGATGACGAGGGCGGCGCCTGGGCCGGCCGCTTCATCTGGACCCTGGATGTCATCGGCCATCGCCACTACTCCTACCTGAACGGCGGCATTCATGCCTGGCTGGCCTCGGGACTGCCGGTCGAAAGCCGGCCGAATGCGTCGCAACCGTCGGCATATGCCGCCCGGCTCGAGCCAGGCGCGGACGCCGACATCGACTACCTGCTCGCACATTATCGCGATGCCGACCATGTGCTCTGGGATGCGCGCTCGCCGGAAGAGTTCAGTGGCGAGATGGTGCGTGCCCAGCGCGCTGGCCACATCCCCGGTGCACGCAACTACGAATGGACGCGCGCCATCGATCGTGCCGACTCGCTGCGCGTGCGCCCGCTGGAAGCCGTGCGCGCAGAACTGGCCGCGCTCGGCATCACCGGCGACAGGACCGTGGTCACGTATTGCCAGACCCATCACCGCTCCGGCTTCTCCTATCTGCTCGGCAAGCTGCTCGGCTTCCCGCGCATGAAGGCCTATGCCGGCTCCTGGAGCGAATGGGGCAATCGCCCCGATACACCGGTCGAAAAAGACTGAAGCCCGAATCCCTCCCCACGCTCCGCTGCCGCCGCCTGAAAACGGCAGTGCCGGAGCATTCATCACTGCGGCCCGGAACATCCGAGAATGACGCCTGAAACCAAAGACAAGCTGATCACCTTCCCCCAATACGTCGTGCCGCAGCATCTGCTGTCGCGCTTCGTCGGCTGGCTGGCCAGCACCCGCATCACCTGGATCAAGAACACTTTCATCGGCAACTTCGCCGCACGCTACCAGGTCAACATGAGCGAGGCCGTCGAGGAGAACCCGCTCGCCTACGAGAACTTCAATGCCTTCTTCACGCGCGCACTGAAGCCCGGCATGCGCCCTGTCGATGCGGCACCGGACAGCATCGCCTGTCCCGCTGACGGTGCCATCTCGCAGCTCGGCGACATCCGCGACGACGCCGTCTTCCAGGCCAAGGGCCACTACTACAGCCTGCAGGAGCTGCTGGGCGGCGATGCCGAACGGGCGCGTCCTTTCGTGAACGGCACATTCGCCACGGTCTATCTCTCGCCGCGCGACTATCACCGCGTGCACATGCCCTTCACCGGCACACTGCTGGAGTCGATCTATGTGCCGGGCGATCTCTTTTCCGTGAACACGCGCACGGCCGCCAACGTGCCGCGCCTCTTCGCGCGCAACGAGCGCCTGGTCGCAATCTTCGATACGGAAGTCGGCCCCATGGCCGTGGTGCTGGTCGGCGCCATGATTGTCGCCGGCATCGAGACGGTCTGGGCCGGCAGCGTGACGCCGCAGAGTCCGCGCCGCCTGCAGGTAACCGACTACCGCAAGGCCGCCACGCCGGTCCGGCTGGAGAAGGGCGACGAGCTCGGCCGCTTCTACCTGGGCTCGACGGCCATCGTCTGCTTCGGCCCCGGCGTCATGGAGTGGGAGGCGAAGTTCGGCGAAGGCAAGGCGACCCGCATGGGCGAACGTCTGGGCACGCTGAAGCGCTGAGCCCACCCTCGGGTTACGCCCGCAAGCCCTGCCACGCGCAGGGCTTGCTTTATCTAAGGCTTAACGCCTAGTCTCCTGAAATCATCAATCACACTGATGATTCCATGCGCATCACCCTGAAACAGCTCGAAGTCTTCATCGCCGTCGCCCAGGCCGGCAACGTCACGCGCGCGTCGGAGTCGCTCAACATCACGCAGAGCGCGACCAGCATGGCGCTGGCGGACTTCGAGAGCCAGCTCGGCCGCAAGCTCTTCGACCGCATCGGCAAGCGCCTGCAACTCAACGACTCCGGCCGCCTGCTGCTGCCCAAGGCCCTGGATGCGGTGGCGCGCGTGGCGGACATCGAGCACATGGCCGCCAGCGACCAGGCCATGATCGGCCCGCTGCGCATCGGCGCCAGCCTCACCATCGGCAACTACATGATGCCGGGCCTGATCGGCAGCTTCATGAAGGCCTGCATCGTGGAGGCGCTGGAGCAGTTCCACATCGATCTCGGCTTTATCGAGGGCTTCTGCCACGAGCCCGCCATCGAGGTGTTGCCCTGGTGCCACGACGAGCTGGTGGTCTTTGCCGCCCCCTCGCACCCGCTGGCACAGAAGAAGAAAGTCACCGAGACCGACCTCGCCAATGCCGACTGGATCCTGCGCGAGCCGGGCTCGGGCACCCGCGAAGTCTTCGACAATGCCGTCCTGGGCCGCATCCACCGCATCAACCTGCTG
>JAJNDL010000432.1 GCA_021156385.1 Moraxellaceae bacterium
CTGGCGCATCAGCGCGCGCACGCCTTCCGCGAAGTCCAGCTCGATGTTGTGCTGCACCTGCATCTGGTTGAAGGAGCCCTCGATCATTTCGATGGGGTCCTCGATGGTGCAGACGTTCACCTCGTCGGTGGCGAGCTGCTTCAGCGTGGAGTAGAGCGTCGTGGTCTTGCCGGAGCCGGTGGGACCGGTGACGAGGATGATGCCGTTGGGCTGCGCCACCATCTGGTTCCACTTGGCGAGGTCGTCGCCAGCGAGGCCGAGGTCCTTGAAGCCGCGCACCAGCACGTCCGGATCGAAGATACGCATCACCATCTTCTCGCCGAAGGCGGTGGGCAGCGTGGACAGGCGCAGCTCGGTCTCCTGGCCCTTGGTGTTGCGCGTCTTGAGGCGGCCGTCCTGCGGCTTGCGCTTCTCGGCGACGTTCATGCGGCCGAGGATTTTGATGCGCGAGACCACGGCGTTCATGATCAGGTGCGGGAACTCGTAGATGTTGTGCAGCACGCCGTCGATGCGGAAGCGCACGCGGCCGATGTCGCGGCGTGGCTCGAGGTGGATGTCGGAGGCGCGCTGGTCGAAGGCGTACTGCAGCAGCCAGTCGACGATGTTGACGATGTGCTGGTCGTTGGCGTCGGGCGAGGCCGACATGTTGCCGAGCTCGAGCAGCTGCTCGAAGTTGCCGACGTACTGGCTGGCGACGGCGTCGGTGGCGTTGGCGCCCTCGATGGCGCGCGCCAGCTTGTAGAACTCGATGGTGTAGCGGTGGATGTCGGCCGGGTTGGCGACGGCACGCTTGATCACCTTGTTGCGCAGCGTCTGCGTGAGGTCGGCGACCCAGTCGTTGTGGAAGGGCTGGGCCGAGGCGATGGTGACGTCGTCCGCAGTGACCTGCACGGCGAGGATGCCGTGGCGGTCGGCGAACTTGTACGACATCACCTGCGTCACGTCGCCGGCGCGGATCTTCAGCGGGTCGATGTGGAAGACCGGCTGCCCGGCCTTCTCGGCGAGCCAGGCGGTGAGCGCGTCCACGGAAAGCAGGGCCTTGCCGTCGCCCTTCGCGTCGACGAAGTCGAATTTGGCGATGATCTGCAGCGGATGCCAGTTGAGCTGGTCGCGGCCGCGCGGCGTGGTGGAGACGAGGTTGGCGTCGCGCTGGCTGATGCGACCGTCCTTGAGGAGTTCGTCGAGGCACCAGCGCAGGTCGATGCGATAGGAAACGGGGGCTTTGGCGAGGGGCTTGTTCATGTTGTAAGGAATACCCGGGCAATGACCCGACTATAACGCCTGCCCCGGGCCGGACAAGGCCGCCGCGCACAACTCGCCTGCAAATTCCGCAGGGGCTCCGCACACGTCCGGCCTTGTAATTTCACCGCACCCCCCTATCTTTCAGCCAACACCACCGACAGGGACCGCCGCCATGATGCGACCTTTCCGCTTTTTGACCGCCATGCTGCTGGCGTTCGCCGCCCTCGCCCTCCCGGGCTGCGGCTACAACACCATGCAGGCCCAGGACGAAGCCGTGAACTCGGCCTGGTCCGAGGTCCTGAACCAGTACCAGCGCCGCGCCGACCTCGTGCCCAACCTGGTCAACGTGGTGAAGGGCTATGCCGCCCACGAGCGCGACGTGCTGACCCAGGTCACCAACGCCCGTGCCAGCGTGGGCTCGGTCCGCGCCGATGCCTCCGTCGTCAACGACCCCGCCGCCTTCCAGAAATTCCAGCAAGCCCAGGGCGAGATGACCTCGGCGCTGTCGCGCCTGCTGGTGGTGGCGGAGAACTACCCGCAGCTCAAGGCCGACCAGAACTTCCGCGACCTGCAGGCGCAGCTCGAGGGCACGGAGAACCGCATCACGGTGGCACGCAACCGCTATATCCAGACCGTGCAGCAGTACAACACGACGGTGCGGTCCTTCCCGACCAACCTGACCGCCAAGGTCTTCGGCCTCGACCTGCGCCCCAACTTCACCGTGCAGAACGAAGCCGAGATCAGCCGCGCGCCGCAGGTGGACTTCGGCACGCCGCCGGCCGGCACGCCGCGCTCCGACGCAGCCGTCCCGCCCGGCCCGTCCCCGGTCCCGGGCCCTGCCCCGGCACCGCCTACTCCGGGCCCGGCACCGGCGCCCGCGCCGCAGACCGCTCCGGCACGCTGAGCCCGACCTGATGCCGCAGGGCGGGTCCTCCGCCCTGCCCTACCCGAGGATGCCGGCGATGCCCCTGCTCCGCGCGCTGTTCCTCCTGCCCCTGCTCTGGCTGGCCGCCCTGGCGGCAGAAGGCGATCCGCAGCCGGTACCGCCTCCTCCGCAAAACCCGGTTACCGATCTTGCCGACGTCTTGCCTCCCGCGGAGGAGGACGCACTCAACCAGAAGCTCTGGGCGTTTTCCCGTGAGCGCGGCAGCGAAATCGGTGTCCTCATCGTGCCGACCACTGCCCCCGAAGACATCTTCAGCTACAGCTTCCGGGTCGCTGACAGCTGGAAACTCGGCCGCAAAGGCATCGACGACGGCATACTGCTGGTGCTGGCCGTGCAGGACCGCACTAACTTCATCCAGGTCGGCTATGGGCTGGAGGGCGCGATCCCCGATGCCCGTGCCGAGCAGGTCCGCGCCGACATCATGCGTCCCTACCTGCGCAGCGGCGATATTGCCGGCGGCATCAATGCCGGCGTCGACGCCCTGATGAAGCTGGCCGCAGGTGAAAACCTGCCGGCACCAGCGCCCCGGCAGCAGATGGGTAGCAGCGGGGGTGGCGGCGGCTCAGGGAATGCCATCTTCATCGCCATCATTGCCGGCCTCGTCGTCAGCTTCATCGCACGCGCCATCCTCGGCCGCTTTCTCGGCGGTCTTGCCGGCGGCGCCGTCGCTTTCGGTATCGCGGTGGCGCTGGGTCTCGCAGTGGGACTCGCCGTCATGGCTGCGATCTTTTCCATGGTGGCCGCCAGTGGCCGCGGTGGTGTCTTCCTGCCAGGCGGCTTCGGCGGGGGTGGCTTTGGTCGCGGGGGGTTTGGCGGAGGCGGAGGCGGAGGCGGTTTCGGTAGCGGTGGCGGCGGCTTTGGCGGCGGCGGTGCCGGAGGCGACTGGTAGACCGGCGGAATGCAAAAAGGCGGGAAATCCCGCCTTTTTCATTGCCCGGACCGTCCCCCTCAGCGGCCGGCCAGCCCCACGCCCACGGACCGGCAGGCGGCATCGGCAAAGAAGTCGCGCAGCTCACGCAGGCCGTCCGGCCGGCGGCCGGCCAGCCAGTGCCGGGCGTAATCGTGCACGGGGCCGATCAGCAGCGAGATATAGGCCTGCTGCGGCCAGCGCAGGCGCTGACCGGGCGTCATGCGCGCCTGGAACCAGGCCGCCAGTCGCTCCTGCGATTCGCGCAGCTCGCCGCCGTAGCCGGCATCGGCGCCGGCCTTCTCCAGCACGCCGCGATGGTTGAAGAGATAGCGCGCCCAGTCCGGGTGGTCGCTGATCCAGTCCACATGGGCATGGACAATGGCGCGAATGCCGTCTTCCAGCGTCTCCGCCTTTTCCACATAGGCCTGCTGCACGCGGCGGAAGTCGCGCAGGCCCTCGAGGTAAACCTCGGCGGCGATACGCTCCTTGTTGCCGAAATGATGGTAGAGGCTGCCGGTGCTGGCACCGGAGGCGGCCCGGATCATCTCGATGGTGGTGGCTTCCACGCCGTGCTCGGCAAAGCAGCGCAGGGCGGCCTGCAGGATGGCCTCGCGACGGGAGGGG